>JAJRVD010000026.1 GCA_024277375.1 Candidatus Omnitrophota bacterium
CAAGACCGTGAGCGGGTAAATTTTTAGCTTTAAGCGCGTTAAGTTCTTCATAAGCTATCTCATATGCCGGCCTTACCACTATAGGTCTATCTGTGATCTTAGATATTTGCCTGCGGGAAAACAACCATAAGACCCAAGATATAATAGCACCTACCGTCACGATAACTACGATCCAGAAAATACCTCTTTTGGCGAATGCTAACGCCTTTAGATCTCTTATATCCACATCTATCTCATCACCCGCGGTAAGGAGACTCTTGATCTCAATAGGCACTTGAGGAGCTTCCGCGACTTCCCACTTGTCAGAGCCTGATCTGCGATAACTAACCCTAACGGGCGGAATCACACGCGTGCCGGTATCGTACGTACTCAATACATACTCGTACCCTACCACTTCTGCCCGTGGCCATCCCCTTTCAATAGGGCGTGCACCTATGAATGTAAAATCGCCAAGATTCTCAGGCATGTCCGGAAAGATAACATCATATCCGGAAACGTTTTCAGCCCCGACAGTAAGCTTTATTATGTCCCCCACACTGATCTCACTATTATCTACAGAGGAAATAACCTCAAAAGGCTTATCGTCAGTAGCTCCGGCGGATGTTGCCAGAAGAGCCGCTAAAATAAGAATATGAAAAAATATTTTTCTTGTCATTACAGGTAACATCTACTCCTCGCAATCAGGCTGTGTCATACTGTAGGGGCTTGATTCATCAAGCCCGTTATATCGGGTTCGATAAATCGAACCCCTACAACATATTGCATGTGGTCATACGCGAACATATTGTACGCGGCCATCCGCAAAACAAATTACGACACAGTCTGAATGACGATTTTAAACTTTACCCGCGCGCTAATCGTTTTTCACGCATGCGGAAAAATCGTATAAGCGGCTCCACATAAGACTGATCCGTCATAATATCGATATTGTCAACATTCACCGAACGGAACATACGATGTCTCTGGTCAAACATTTTCCGGGAATGTTCTTCATAACGCTTGCTAAGAGCGGGGTTAGAGGTATCGACTAAACAAGGTTGCCCGGTTTCAGCGTCATGCAACCGCACTATCCCGGCTTTCGGCAAAACCACCTCAGCCGGATCTATTATCGTAACCGCTATCACGTCATGACGTTTATTCGTTATCGAAAGCGTCTTTTTAAAGTCGGGCGAGAAAAAATCGGATATTACGAACGTTATCGTCTGCCGCGTCGCCGCTCTGTTGAGATGCTCCAGAACATTGTTTATATCGGTTCCGGTTCCGGCGGGTTCATTGTAAAGCGCTTCGCGCACAACGCGCAATACGTGCCGTATCCCCTTCCGTGGAGGTATATATTTTTCTATCCCGTCCGTAAAGGTCAGCATCCCCACTTTATCGTTATTTTGTATGGCCGAGAACGCTATCACAGAACAGAGTTCCGCGGCAAGCTCACTTTTAACCTGATCGGTTGTGCCAAAACGGCATGACATCGACACGTCAAGAAGAAGCATTATAGTGAGTTCGCGTTCTTCGACGAATTTTTTTATATACGGATGCCCCATACGAGCGGTTACATTCCAATCGATCGAACGTATCTCGTCGCCGGGCATATATTCCCGCACTTCGTCAAATTCCATCCCGACCCCCTTAAAAACGCTCTGGTACTGCCCGGCAAAAACATCGGTCACCTTGCGGGATGTCGTTATCTCGATCCTGCGTACTTTTTGTAATATCTCTTTTGGAATCATTATTCGTGTCCCGTGTTTCGTAGGAGCGGTATCACCTTCGGTGATGGGCCGCGAACATATCTATAATTCGCCGCCAGAGGCGGCTCCTACGTTCAACTATTCCCCCTTAAGGCACCTCAACTTCATCAAAAATTCTTTTGATAATATCTTCGGATGTTTTGTTCTCGGCTTCCGCTTCATAACTGTGAATAATCCTATGCCTTAAAACATCAGGCCCGATAGACTTAACATCCTGCGGTGTAACATACCCACGTCTCTGAATAAAAGCATAAGCTTTAGCCGCGAGCGCCAGATTTATGCTCGCGCGCGGCGACGCGCCATATTCGATCAGCTCCTCGATATCGGCTAAACCGTAATTCTTGGGATCGCGTGTGGCAAAAACGATATCAATTATGTACTTTTCTATCTTCTCGTCCATATATATCTCGTTGATTATCTTCCTCGCCTCCAGTATCTTCTCTGGTGTTACAACAGCTGCCACATCGATCTTTTTATTGGTAACCGCCATTAGTTTTAATATCTTGTGTTCTTCTTCCTTTGTGGGATATCCAATATTTATCTTGAGCATAAACCTGTCAACCTGCGCCTCAGGTAAATGATATGTTCCTTCCTGCTCTATAGGATTCTGTGTCGCCAAAACAAGGAACGGCTCATCCAACTTAAAAGTATTGGATCCGATCGTAACCTGCCTCTCCTGCATAGCCTCCAAGAGTGCGCTCTGCACCTTGGCCGGGGCCCTATTGATCTCATCGGCAAGTATAATATTCGAGAAAATAGGACCTTTCTTCGTAGTAAAGTCGCCGTCTTTAGGATTGTAGACAAGCGTTCCGATAAGATCCGCCGGCAACAGATCCGGTGTGAATTGAAGTCTCTGAAATCCAGTACTTATCGCCGCCGCCAGTGTTCTTACCGACATCGTCTTGGCAAGCCCCGGCACACCTTCGATAAGAACATGACCGTTCGCCAAAAGCCCCACCAAGAGACGCTCGACGAGATAATCCTGTCCGACAATAACCTTTCGTATTTCAGCTAATAATTCATCAATAAAAAGACTCTCTTTTTCAACTTTCTCATTTATAGCGGTTATCCCCTGTGACATTTCGTACCTCCCATGGTTATCGTTTATAACCAATATGATACAATAACGCTAACACTTTTTCAAGGCGGGCGAAGAAAAAAACAGGTATCGTAAACAACTCGTAAAGCTGGTCGCTTACTCCGCTTTTCAGACCGCGTGAATCGTAAAGGGGAAGTTGCGTATGCTTCCGTACAGGCTGTGCCTGGTAGAAAGTATACACAACTCGCCCCTTTGGACCTCACTCAGGATGGTGATCCAAAAAAATCTTTTACATCCTGTATATTGCCCGTTTGACGACATTTTGGAAGAGCCGCTATGAAGCGTTTTCCATAAAAGCGAGTTTGTATCCGCGGATCGAGAACAACCACCACCCCTCTGTCGGAATGACTCCTGATCAGACGACCAAACCCCTGCTTGAACATGATCACGGCCTGCGGGATCTGATATTCATTGAACGGGTTCTCGCCCAGATCACGTATAGCTTTTATCCTGGAGGCATTTATAGGATCGGATGGAACAGAAAAAGGAAGTTTGGTAATAATAACACATTCCAGTGCTTCTCCGGGAACATCAACACCTTGCCAGAAAGTAGTTGTACCCAATAACACACTTTCCTTATTTTTCTTAAAAACATCCAAAAGAACATATCTGGGAAGATCCCCCTGCTTCAAAATGTTGATCTCCGGACGTTCTCCGGCAATACCATCAGCAACAGTATTTAACATATCGTAACTGGTAAAAAGCGCGAAGATCCTGCCTCCCATAATGTCATACATGCTTTCGATATGATCCTGAACCTGTTTCTTAAAAGTGCTGAATTTTGTGTTCGGGTCGGCAATGCCGCGCGGCAGGTACGTTAAAACATTATTATCGTAATCAAACGGTGAATCCAGTGAAAGCTCTAGAAAGTCTTCGAGACCAAGCCTGTTTTGTATAAAACTGAAGCCCCCTGCCCCGTTAGATGAAGATAACGTGGCCGAGGTTAATACAACAGGATTGATTCTCTCGAATAAATATTCTCTCATTTGACAGCTTATGTCTATGGGCGCCGAATAGAAATAATAACTCGCCTTGTCTTTTCTTTTTCTTACGTCGGCCCAATATACATAGCTTTCATCAGCATTATCAAAGATAAGATCCGCCGCTTCCGCCATGCGCCTGGCTCTCTCGGCATACGCTCTGGCGTCTTCAGTACCCTCGTTTGACTCGTCATCCGATTGATCCTTTTTGATCGAATTACTTAACTCCATAAGATCTCGCGCTACTTCCTCCAGAGACGCGCGCATCTCAACAGCGGAAAAGTCTTCAGCTTCAAACTGCCTGGTACCGCCTTGATCTCCAAGAACGGTTAGAACCTTTTCAAAAAAGTTCATTGAGCATACTTTAAGTCCGCTCAATGAACTTTTCACTTCACTTACAGCTTCCCAATAAACGTTACCATTTAAAATAGCTTTCGCCGGATCGATCGAAATAAGTTTTGATATACCTTCGGTGAGATACTGTATGCCCACACTACTCAACTCTTTCCCGAAATGTCTTGTCGCGACGTCCTCTAAGGTATGAGCCTCATCCAAAACAAGACCATGAAACTCCGGAAGGACCCGCGCCTCGGAAGCGATATCAGAGAATAGTAACGCGTGATTTGTCACCAGAATATGCGATTCGGTTTGCTGGCGCCGTACCCGACGATGGAAACATTCACTTTTGTAGCGGCAATTCTTCCCCTTACATATAACAGAGTCACGCGAAAACCTGCTCCATACTGATCTCTCCGGAACGAAATCCATATCGGTCAAAAGACCCGTTTCGGTCTCCCTTAGCCACTTAGATATTTTTTCGGCGTGGCGCGCCTTCTTTTTGGTCTCAAAAAGGTCACCGCCCGAACCTCTACGTGCTTTTCTCAGGCAAACGTAATTTTCCGACCCCATACATATTGTGTACCGGAAATCAATATCCAACGCGCGGGACAAAAACGGGAGATCTTTCACGAATAACTGATTTTGGAGAGCTTTGGTATAAGTCGAGATCACGACTCTTTTGTTTTCACTGATAGCCCAAAGTATAAAAGGGACAAGATACGCCAGGCTTTTGCCAACGCCGGTACCTGCTTCAACAATAAGATTTTGCGAGCCGGAGATAGCGTCTTCGACCGCCTCGGCCATCTGGATCTGCTGAGGACGAACTTCATAATTATCCAAATGGCGAGCTATTTCTCCATTGGATTCAAATATATTTTTACAGGACGACATATATACAAACGACTTTCAGTAATATCTCTATTGCTGTTCTTCCCCGAACTCAGAGAGAATTATCACAACAAGGAAACAAGTGCATGCCGCTATAAAACAACCGGTAACGCTATTCACCAAAGGGGCTAGTATATTCATTCCGGAAATTTTAGCGACTACACCGCATATTATCAAAATAAACCCTAAGAGAACCAGTACACCCTCGGCTAGATTCATTTTACGCATAAACCCTCCTCTTTTTGCTTAGTAAACTCTTTTTTCCGACATACTATCCCACGCTTCAAGCAATTCTTCACACGCGCGACGCATAAACCCTCCCGAAAGAGCCACATTCGACGCGCCTTTTTCTTTCATATGCTCCGACGATATCGTCAATTCATTAAATCCCAATTTCTTTACATCGTCTATCTGAGTTCCGTAAATTATTCTGTCTATCCGCGCCCAATGAACTGCCGAAAAACACATGGGACACGACTCGGTGGTCGAGTATATTTCGCATCCGGTAAGATCGTACGTACCAAGCTTTTTCGCGGCAATAGATATAGCCCGCGTCTCCGCGTGCCGGGTAGGATCACCATCAAGGAGAACCGTATTATGTGCCCGTGACAGAATTTCGCCGTCTTTAACTATAACCGCGCCGAAAGGCCCGCCATGTCCGTGTTTTATGCCGGCATAAGCCTCCTCGATCGCTATTTTCATAAACAATTAATTATTCATTATTCGTTTTGCCCACGACTTCCTTAAGCTTTTTATCGATCTTATCAAGCCGCCATTCCAGAGATGAAAGTATCCAGAACTGAAAATGGTTTAGTCGCATATACGACTCCAGAAAATACACCAGCTTCAATGACAATAGCAATATGCCAAGCTCTATCATAAAAAAACGAACTTTACCACCACATACGATCGAGGCGGCAAAGACCGCCAATACAAGCACAACAAAAACAATATTTACTATGCGCGCTTTTTTAGAAGGCAAACCGCCTATCTTTCCTATTATCTGCCTTATGTTGTCTCGTTCTTTTTCAAAACTCTCTATCTCGGACTCAAGCCCTTGTTCTCTGTCCTTTTCATCCATTCGTATCTCCTTATTTCAGATACTCGTCCTCATCATCCACTTCATTGGCTTTTTCTTGTTCCATTCTGTCAGCGGCTGTCATAACAGCGGCTGTCGCACCGGCACCGGCGATAAACCATCCGGCCGCGCAACCGGTATTAACCAGAGTATATCCTACTAGCAAAAGCCCCAACATGAAAACCTTAACTTTACTTACCATCTTTTCTCCTTTATTTTACAACTCATAGACTCATGCAAAACGCCGTTTTTGTCAATCAGACTGCGTCATAATGTAGGGGCTTGATTCATCAAGCCCGTTATATCGGGTTCGATAAATCGAACCCCTACGATATATTGTACGCGGCCATCCGCAAAACGAATTACGACACAGCCCGAATGACGAAAGTTCCATTTTGCAGGATCCTTTTACAACTCAGTCTCTATCTTGAATATCATACGGGGTAATAATCCCGTACTCACGGCTCAATCCGTCGATCTCTTCACGCAACTTATCTATATCACCTATCCCCATGGTATTCCGACTTATCAGATAGTATACCTTGCTAAATGCCCATTCGGAAGCAATATCTTCTCCACCGATAGAAGCGTCCGCAAGAGATCTCTTAAATATAAGTTCTTTGGTCTTCCCCTCTATCTCACCCAGTATCTGCATAGAAAAAATGTCCTCATCATTAAACCGTCCGTATACAACAAATGATTTACCGCGATAAAAATCCGGAAGATATTTAGGATATATCTCATCCGGGTCTATTCCTTTCACCCGATACCTTACATTTAAAAGAACAGGATCCTTGATCTCATTGTAGAACTCATTGAACTGGCGTTCCATCTCATAACTTGTAGCGGCGAATCTGCTCCAGGCCCTGTTTTGATGAGCGATGAAATCCAGAAGATATTTATTAACTTTCCTACCGCCGCCAAAACAAAATATAGGCCGCTCCATGCCGTTATTACGTGTTATCTGTTGGATAATACGGCGCGAATCTATAACTCCTGTTGTCGGCCTGCCGTCCGTTATAAGAACTACATATGATGGCTTCATCCCCGGGGGTTCCCGGATTATATCCAGAAGAGCACCTTCGACATCCGTTTGCCCTATAGCGTTAAGCTTTTTTATAAAGCTCCTTGCCTCTTTAATGGTCTCCTTTGCGGGGTTTACGGAATCCTTCTTAAATCTAACAAGATCGCCTCTAAAGGCTATGATATTAAACCTGTCATCCGGGTTAAAACTCCCCAAAGCGGCACTCACCCCGTCTTTCATATACGACAGTTTTTCTTCCGTTATGCTTTTCGATGAATCGATCAGGAATATTATCTCCTTTGGAAATACTTTAAAACTACTTTCTTCCTTGGCCGTAATTATCAGCTTAAAATATTTCTCGTTTGAAGCGGGATCAGTATAAGTGAATATTTCTACATCCAGGTACCGGCTTATGTCCTCGTATTCCCCAACTCTGGTCTTTTCTTTTGTCGCGGCAATTTCGTCCTTGCCGGGTTTAAATACACTACTCGAAGCGGGTCTCCATATATCGCGTGTGGGCTCCAACGACTCTGGTCGCATCTCGCCGCCGGCATAATCCATCCTTCGGCTGCTGCTCCCGGATAGAACTGTCTGGCTTACCGCCGCTTTATCCATTCCTTCCCCTCGAAGAGTTCTCTTTGAGGAAGAAACATCTTTTTGGGAGGCATTGCTTTCGACTTTTAAAACATCTTCAATATCCTGTTGCTGGCGATCAAGAGGTGAAATTTCACTTATTTTTTCCTTTTTCATTTTTTCTTTTTTTGCTTCCAGCGATATATCTTTTTTTATCTTTTCCTCTACGAACATATCCTGAAAAGCGTCATCCCCGAGAGAAGAACTTTTCTTTGATATTTTGACTGCAGTCACATTTTCCTTCGGTTCCTCAAAAAGCGCCACATTGCCGTCTGTTTTCCTGACGTCGGTGATCCTGAACATCTTCCTTACTCCTCCCCTGACCTGACGCATCCCCTTCAAGTCGACATAAGGACTTACGGCAAAAAACACACTATGCGCCGTCAAAGAAATAAATACGGCTAAAATGGCGGTTTTCTCATACTTCATTCTGCGCACCTGATATCTTTTTCTCTGCCTTCTTCGCCAATTCATTGTTCGGATAACGCTCTACTAACTCTTTGAACACATCTATAGCCTTATCCGGCTTTCCCGCGTTATCAAAAGAATCTCCCGCTCTATAAAGTGCTTTAGAACAAAGATCTTCATCTTCATACAGGATTGCCACCATCATATATTGCTTGGCAGCTTCTTCAAAATTTTTTGTCTGAAAATTTATCTCTCCCAGCTCAAATCGAGCAAAAGCCCCGGTTATGTTGTCACTGCGTTCCTGTAGGGCTTTTTCAAGAAATGTTATTGCCCGCTCATATTCGCCTTGGGCGGCGTAAACTTTTCCGAGCCCCAGATATGAACGCTCCAGGCGAGGAGAAGAAACTCCATTATCAATAGCTTTTTGAAAACATTAAATAGCTTTTGACTCGTTGTCGATAGCGGCGTAATTTTCCGCGAACATAAAGGACACCTCGCCCGCTAAGGAATTTTCAGGATACTTTACCGATAGTATTTCCAGCATCTTTAAAGATCTGTTGTTTTCACCTTTTTCGATATAATACGCGGCAGTCCATTTGTATACACCTTCCGGAAGCGTAAATCCTGTTTTCTTTATCACAAGGTCAAAGTACATGTTTGAAGCGGCATCATAGTCCTCCTGTTGAAACTTGCAATACGCGGAAGCCTCCATAGCCGTACCATAAAAAGCGCTTTCGGAAGCCTGGGTAAGAGCAGAATAAACCTCTACCGCACGGGACCATTTTTCTTGTTTTTGATATGCTTGGCCCATATTAAAGACCGCTGAATCCACGGCTTTTGAAGTCGGGAATTTTTTCAAGAATTTTTCATAAGTCTCTACCGCTTTACCAAAACTTCCCCTCTCAAGATATACTCCGCCTAACTGGTATAAAACATTCTCCGCCAGAGGATCACTTCCGTGTTTTATTAAAAATGAGTTAAAATTATCTTCAGCGCCCTCCAAACTCCCTCTTTTAACATTCTCCTGCGCGGCTTTTAATAAAACTTCGGGGCTTCTTTCATCCTCCGGATATTTTTTCGCGAACATCTCAAAATAGCTTATTGCCGAGACAGGATCACCTTCCTGGGAGTACAACCATCCTATTTCATATAAAGCCTCCCTGTGAAAATCAGATCTTTTGAAGTTATTTATAAGATCTTTATACGCCTGCGTCGCATTCGCCACCTTCCCCGCGGCCACAAATGCTTTAGCTCTGATATATAAAGCCTCATCCAACAACTCTATCGCCCTGGAAACATAGACATCGATATTCGAAAGACATTTCTCTATCTGTCCGGATCTGTATAGCGCCCAACATTCGTTCAATTTGGATTTTAACCCGAATTTTGTCTTCGGGTACATCTTGGCCGTTTCCGCGTATGCTTTTGCTGCCTCACGAAACTGGTTTTCATTAAAATAACCGCTGGCCATCATAAAAAGAACCTGACTTCTAGCCTCATTACTGTCAACCAGGGTCAACAATTTTTTAGATTCTTCGATTATTTGCTTATTTTTACCACTTTCCCGCAAAGCTGACAATAACCCTATAATGGAGTTATCCAGCATTTTTGGATCCTCGCTCGCTACAATGACCTTCCGGTAAAACTCCTGAGCTTTCAAATGATCGCCTGCCAGATAATAAGCCCCTCCCGCACTGAAAGTTCCCTGAAGAGAAGTCTTTTTGTTTTTCGACAAAGAGGCGGCTTTCTCATAAGCACCGGCGGCTTCGGTATATTTCTCAAGCTTTGTGTAAATATCACCAAGATTCATATACGCGAACGGTTTGTGCTCCCCTCCGGCGTCTTCGGACAAAAGGCCTTCAAGCATATTTTTGGCCGCGTCATAATCCCCCTGCGAAAAACGTATATTAGCCAAATAATATTTTGCTATCCACGGACTTTCTTTGTCCTCTCCATTGTCTCCCTGAACAACATCCGCTAATATCTTTTGCGCCGGAGCATATTCCCCCTTCAGATAATATATTTGACCTTCCCTGAGACGTGTTCTAACAAGATATTTTGACGCGGGATATTTTGAGGAAAAAGCGGCAAAACTCTCCCGGGCTTTAATATAATCGGCAGAAAGGAAGTAGCATTCAGCTCTCTGATAGTTCGCTAACTCCGAGAAAGAACTTTCCGGGTATTTTTTAGCGAAATCCTCGTAGGCTCCAATAGCCATGTCATACATACCACGAGAGAAAAGCCCGTTAGCAAAATCGAATTCTTCTGTTTCTCTGGTATTATTTTCTTCGATCGAATAAGAGAATGAACCTTCAATGGCTATAAAGGCCGTAACGAGCACACAGGATATAAGAGCATTTTTTATCTTCAACTCTTCTCTCTGGTCATTTTGTGGGTTCCGATCCCTCTTTCATTGTGGCGAAAGAAACGTTCCAGATATTCGCGCCACCGCAGATATCCAGGACCTTTATGACATCTTTATGGTATGTTTGGCGGTCTGCCCGGATAATAACCGCCTGGCCTCTGTACAATTCAGACACACGATGTAACATTGTTTTAAGGTCTTCGTGACTTAATGTTCTTTGATTGACTATAACTGTTCCATCCTTGCGTATGTTGATAATTATCTCTCCCGGAGAACGCTTGGTCTCTGTTGACTCACTGGCCGTAGGAACAGTAATATTTATTTCTGTCTCAAGCTGATAAAATATCGACGACGACATGAAAAATATCAAAAGAAGGAACACAATATCTATCAGAGGCGCCATCTGCACCTCGGGCCTCTCTGGTAAAGGATATTTCGCGCTGGATAGGTCCATGTTTACTCCGTAGATTCATGGTAGGGGCACGGCATGCCGTGCCCCTACTGATTGATTATTTTTCCGCGAGAAAATGAGATAATTCCGTAGCTATATCTTCAAGCCGGGCACTTATCGCCTGGACTCTCCCACGGAAAAACGAGTAAAATATCATAGCTGGTATCGCGATCATAAGCCCTGTGGCGGTAGTTATCATGGCCTTTGATATCCCGCTGGCTAAAAGTATCGGTTTAACCGCTCCGGTCTGAAAAGCAATAACATTAAATGCCTGTATCATCCCCAGAACAGTCCCCAAAAGCCCTACCATAGGCGCGATAGCGGCAATATCCGCCAGGTAACTCAATTTCTGGCGAAGACCATCCAGAGCACGCCTTGCCTCATCCTGAATGACTTCTTTAATAACAATTTTTTCTCTATCCAAACGTAAAAGTGCCGCGGAAAGTACGTCCGCTATAATATTTTTGTCTCTCCTGCACAGAATTTTAGCCTTTCCGTATTCTTTCGACTTGACCAGAGCTAATGATTCATCCAAAAAGTCTTCAGGCAAAAGTTTTTCCTGTTTGATCGATAAGAAGTAATAGATCACAAGGCCCAACGCGGCCACCGACAAAAGAGCAAGAACTATCATAACCTCCCCTCCGGCCTGAATACTCTGCCATAATGTCATACCCTCTTCAGCAATACCAGCGTCTGGAATGAATTTCTCTATATTTTCTACGACCATGTCAATCGCCTCCTCGTTTTGGGGCCATAATTAATATCAATTTTATATAATTATACTCTTTTGAAAGGTAGTCTGTAAAGTAAATACCAAAACAAGTAGTGTCAAGATAATTGGGCACTTTCATGTTCCAGTTCTTTGATCTCTTCCCCCATGGGGGAAGACGGCGCACCTGTTGGTTGCTTTACGGTATCTATATATTGAATTATCCCATACACCCAATAACCCACAC
>JAJRVD010000027.1 GCA_024277375.1 Candidatus Omnitrophota bacterium
AAAGGTGAATCAATGCGGAAAAAACGAAAAAAGGAATAAGTTATCCACTTATCCACAGAATCCACAAAAAGAAAAAAAGAACCAAAAAAAGAAAAAGCTACTACTGCTACGATCTTTGATATAAAATAAAACCAGCGTCGCTTCGCTCCGACAGGTGGGGACGACTTACCGGAATGACTGGATACAAGTTCCGGAATACGCGATATATAAACTACAAGGGGAGATAACAGGCAAACTAAGAAAAAAATAAGGGTTTTTTTGTATGAAGGGTTTATTAAATTTTGTTTACGAGAACATATTAAAACCAAGTATAAAAGTACGACCGCTCCTGAGGTCACAGCTCCGAAAATTGACGAGGGACCGGAATATAAACTTATGAACAAAAATCTGAAGTATTTTCCGGTTATCCATAATGGATAAAATATTCCGGGTGTTTTGTGGGGCACTATGCTGATGCCTTGCAAAACGTATATATTCCATAAGAGCAGGACAAAGCTCACGTATAAGATTGTCGCGGAGAAGCTTGAAAAATATTTCAAAAAAGAGTGGGGAGATGTATATGGGAGCGTTTCAGGAAAACCGGCGTCATCCGAAAATGATGGATGTGCGGTGAAGCATTTGGAAGGTGGAGAATAAGTGTTCGATTTAAAGAAGGCAATTTTTAGTTTTTTCACGGTTATGTTGTCAGTTCTGCTCATGTTGATCTCTGCCGAGGTTATGGCAAGGGCGTATATTTTTCTTAAGTCGATAAGTGGTTCGAATGTTCCATCATTTTCTGTTGTTGATGATAAACTTGGATGGCGTACAAGGGAAAACCATATTTTTAACGGGCATAAGAAGAACGCGTCTGGAGAAGAATATAAAGTAAAATATAAGACCAATGAATACGGGTTTAAAGCATTCGGGGAGCTAACTCCCCGAAAAGGCAGAAAAAAGGTGTTATTTATCGGGGATTCTTTTACTCATGCGCGTGAAGTTTCTAATGGCCGAGCGTATTATGATCTTTTAGGGGAAAGCATCGGAGTAGAGATCTTTGCTTATGGTTGCGGTGGATACGGAACTTTGCAGGAATACATGATTATTGACGAATATATAGACATGATTGATCCGGATTGTGTGGTTTTGCAATATTGTTCTAATGATTTTATTAACAATTCTTATGAGCTGGAGTTAAGAAGCTATTGGAATAACAATGGCTTGACCCGTCCATATTTGATGGAAAACGGCGATATTGTTTACGCTCTACCCAAGAAAGGTGCTGCTATTCGTCAGATAGCGAACAAGTACTCCAAGTTCCTCTACTATATCATTTGTAAACTCGATAGGTTTTTTGAAAAAGATAAAGTAAAAGGGTCTGTTGAGAAAATTATTCGTAAAAGAGGTCGAGAGTTTGATCTATTTGACAAATCAGTGCTGATAACCGAGCGATTGATAAAAATGATCATCCGGCGTGTCCCCCCGGATATTAAGATATATGCTTTCAGCTGTGACTGGAATGAGAACTTTTGTAGAGAATTTAAGAGGATATCAGAGGAAAATGGCATAATATTTATTGACGGGGTTCCCCAAGCTGTTTGTAAGGCAAAAAATGAAGGGTTGGTCACAACGGTTTTGGATAAAGCACACTGGAATTAATTGGGACACAGAATAGTAGCGGAGGAGTTGGAAGAATATTTCAGGAAAGAGTGGGGAATGTGAATGTTTACGCATGATTCAAAGCTACGAAGAAGGTTACTCGCGAAATTCCCGAATCGCGTTTTACCTGTCGAATTAACAAATATTTGTAATCTTTCGTGTCCTCTGTGCAGCACCGGTTCGGGGGTTAATAAAAAACCAAAAGGGACGATGATATTTGAAAATTTCAGAAAAGTGATAGATGAATGTGCTTTTCTTGTGGATACGGTAAGCTTGCTTGGCAGTGGTGAACCTTTCTTGCATCCCGAATGTTTGAGATTTGTACATTATGTCGCAAAGGAAAAACGTAAGGAGGTGACTTGTTGTTCAAATGGCATGATGTTGCCAGATCCTGAAGAAATTGTGAAGTCGGGGTTACATGAGATCAATATAGATATTGATGGCATTACTCAAGACCAACACGAAAAGTATAGAGTTGGAGCCGATCTAAATAAAATATTAAGCAATTCCGAAAGGCTTGTTCAGGCAAAAAAGAAGTTACGTTCGTATTTCCCGAGGATATACTTTGATGTGATAGTCAGCAAGTATAATGAAAACGATTATGGTAGGTTTATTGAATTAACTAAAAAAACGAAAGTTGATGGTATCAAATTCCGAGGAATTCTTGACGAAATTCATAAAACTGAAGATTGGTTTCCTGGGAGAAAAGAGTTTAGGCCTGTGTCTAAGCAGGGGTGTAGATACGATTGTAGTTTTAAAAATGATTGGGCAGGGATACTGTCTTGGGATGGCGATGTGCAATTATGTTGTATGAGCCCAAATCATGTGGATCCGCTAATTAAATTCAACGCGTTTAAGGCTGATAATTTACTGGAGACGTTGGATTCTAACGAGTTTTATGATTTGACCAAGTTAGCTGGAGAATTAGATTTTTGTAAAACCTGTTCTTTCTCTAGTTATGATTTTTATCGAAATTCTATCGAATTTGGTTCATTTTTTAATTATAGTGTGATGAAATGTTTTTCCAGAAAAGTGTGGACGAAATGTAGGACACAAATATGCAAATTTATTGCCAGATAAAAAAAAGAGAAAAACAAATAAAACTTGACAAATGATACTATTTTGGTATCATTATAACGTGAAGGGGATGAAACCCCGAAAACAAAAAAAGGAGGCAAGGATGGATTTTACTGGAAAATTTATGATTCGCCCTGTGTCGCGCTGTAAAGAGGGCTGTTGTAGGTAGTCCCGGGCAAGACTTTAAACTACCTGAATAATTCGTAGGAGCCGCTTCCGGCGGCGAACATGTTTGTAGAGTTCGCGGCCGGAGGCCGCTCCTACGGTATCAACATTAAATATGTGGCAATACCACGCATATTAATATAGAATGTTAGGTGAAAGGTTGTTTTTGTAGAGATTGTTTCGTCGCCTGCGGCTCCTCGCAATCAGGCTGTGTCATAATGTAGGGGCTTGATTTATCAAGCCCGTTATATCGGGTTCGATGAATCGAACCCCTACAATATGTTGTATGCGGCCATTTGCGAAACGAATTACGACACAGCCTGAATGACGAGGGTGCGATGTTAGGTGAAAGGTTGTTTTTGACAAAAAGGAGGATCATGAAATTTAAATGTATAGTGTGTGGTTATATTTACGATCCGGCGGAAAATGATGGTGTGGAATTTAAGGCTCTTCCGGAAGATTGGGTGTGCCCGGAATGTGGGGTCGGTAAAGATCAGTTTGAGGAATTTTAAGATTTGTTGTAAACCCGGTTCCCTTCGCTGAGACGGGTTCAAGTGATCGGAGGAAGTATGTTAACGAAGAAGATGGTAGATTGTTTGAATGAACAAATAAACAAAGAAATATATTCCGCGTACCTCTATTTAGGTATGGGGAGCTATGCCGCGTCCATAGGATTGAATGGTGTCGCGAATTGGTTTACTATTCAGGTGCAGGAAGAGCTCAGTCATGCGCAGAAGATGTATAACTATGTTATTCAGCAAGGAGGTAAGAGCGTATTAAAGGCTATTGATGAACCACCACAGGAGTTTAGTTCGGCGCTGGATCTTTTTGAGAAGACGCTGGCGCATGAACAGAAAGTGACAGGTTTAATAAACGCTTTGGTCGCTGTCGCGAATGAAGAGAATGATAACGCTACAAAGATATTTCTTCAGTGGTTCGTGACTGAACAGATCGAGGAAGAAGATAACGCTTCTAATCTTGTGCAGAGGCTTAAGCTGGTAGGTAAAGATGGCAATGGGTTGCTTTTGGTGGATCAGGAGTTAGCGCAAAGAATTTTTACGCCGCCGGTGGTGTAATGGCGTAGGTTTGCCAGAGAACGGGGACAGTCCACGCGCTCGTTTCACTCGCTTGGGTCAGTCCCCTAGAGCTTAATAAGGGGGGATATTGTGGAAGAAATACAGGAAATAAGAGCATTGAAGATCGGAGAGAAGGTACCGGATTTTGAAATCGACGCGTATTTTCCGGATAAAAAGGATCTGGGTAAAATAAAGTTTTCTGATGTGTTTAAAAAAGGCAAGTGGCTTGTGCTTTTCTTTTACCCGGCGGATTATACGTTTGTTTGCCCGACGGAATTGTCGGATATTGGTGAGAAGTATGAAGAGATATGTAAGGAAGGCGCGGAACTGATATCAATGAGCACAGATACCAGTTTTGTTCATCTTGCCTGGCAGGGGGCTGAAAAGCTTCTGAGCGATATAAAATATCCTATGGGAGCGGATCCTACTCATGTTGTATCGAAGACTTTTGGCGTATATGATGACGCGAGCGGGCTTTCTTACAGAGGTTCTTTTATTATGGATCCGGATGGAAAACTTGCCGCTTCGGAAGTTAACTTTTTCTCGGTTGGAAGAAATTCAGACGAGTTGTTGAGAAAATTGAAGGCTTTTAAGTATGTAAAGGATAATCCACTACAGGTGTGCCCCGCTAAATGGGAACCCGGCAAAAAGACGCTTACTCCGGGTAAAGATCTTGTAGGCAATGTAGCGGCGGAACTTGCATGAAACCACTTGAAATAAAAAAAGGTATTCATTGGGTTGGTGGTGTTGACTGGGATCTAAAGGAATTTCATGGGTATCTTACCCGGAGAGGATCTACTTACAACGCCTACCTTATTGTAGATGAGAAAATAACTCTTATTGACACGGTCAAAGAGTGTTTCTGTGATGAAATGCTCATTCGGATAAAGGAAATAGTAGATCCTAAAAAAATTGACTATATTGTCTCCAATCATACAGAGATGGATCACTCCGGAAGTTTGCCTCGAGTTCTGGAACTTTGTCCTAATGCTGAGGTTATTGCTTCTCCTAATGGAGAAAAGGGGCTGAAGAAACATTTCGGTAAGGATTGGAACTTCAAGATAGTTAATACGGGCGACTCGGTCAATATCGGCAGGCGAAATTTAAGTTTTGTTCTTACTCCGATGGTTCATTGGCCGGATTCCATGGTTACCTACATCCCCGAGGAGAAACTCTTATTGTCTAATGACGCTTTCGGACAACATATTGCTTCCGGGGAACGTTTTGATGACGAAATAGAATGGGCTATTTTGGAAGAAGAGGCCACTAGATATTATGCCAATATTGTTCTTCCTTTCGGAGCGCAAGTTAAAAAAGCTCTTGAGGCGGTATCTGGGCTGGAAATAGATATGATAGCTCCGAGCCATGGACTTATCTGGCGTTCCAAAATAAGTGACATTCTGGATTTGTACAGGGCATGGGCCGCCAATACAACGGAAGACAAAGCGGTTATAGTTTGCGATACGATGTGGGGTTCCACTAAGAAAATTGCGGAAGTAATATCTTCTGTTTTTGAGAAAAAAGGGATACCGGCGCAATTGCTTGATCTTGAAACTACTCATATTTCGGATATAATGCCGCTTCTCTTAACAGCGAAATATATATGTGTTGGTTCCCCTACGTTGAATAATGGTATGCTCCCGACGGTGGCGGCTTTTCTTACTTATATGAAGGGTCTTGCGCCTAAGAATAGAGTCGGACTTGCTTTCGGATCATACGGATGGGGCGGACAGAGTATAGGGCAGATGGATGAGATCCTCTCGGGTTGCGGTTTCGAGATGCTGGAGAAGCTAAGAGTGCAGTATGTTCCGAGTGAAGAGGAACTTAATGGGATTTTCGATACATTAAAAAAAGCGTTGTAAGGAGGGCAAGATGACACAATTGAACGAACTTTATCGATGTAATATTTGCGGGAACGTAGTTGAGGTAACGAATGAGGGAGCACCGGCTCTTGTATGTTGTGAACAGCCGATGGATAAGCTGGACGCGAAGACGATAGACGAAGGAAAAGAAAAACATGTTCCGGTAGTTGAGGAAACATCAAACGGGGTTAAGGTAACTGTTGGAAGCGTAGCGCACCCAATGGATGATGATCATTATATCAAGTTCATTGAAATTATCACTTCTAAAGGGGTATGTCGCGCGGAGTTGAAGCCGGGAGGAGCCCCTGAGGCTGTATTGTGTGCGGATAAGGGGGATATAGTTGAGGTTAGAGAATTTTGCACTAAACACATGCTTTGGAAGGGATAGTAGTTTGCGGTAATGTAGGGGCTTGATTTATCAAGCCCGATATATATATATAGTTCGATAGATCAACCCAACGTAGTGTAATGAATCGGAGGTTATAAATGGCGAGCGTAAAGGGAACACAGACAGAAAAGAATTTATTGGCTTCATTCGCGGGAGAATCACAGGCCAGGAACAGGTATACATACTTTGCCAGTGTAGCTAAAAAGGCGGGTTATGAGCAGATAGCCGGTATATTTATTGAAACAGCTGAGAACGAAAAAGAACATGCCAAATTGTTTTTTAAGTTTTTAGAAGGCGGCGAAGTTGAAATAACCGCCGGATATCCGGCTGGTGTAATTGGTGATACAGCTCAAAATCTTGAAGCAGCGGCTAATGGGGAGAATGAGGAGTGGACAACTCTTTATAATAATTTCGAGGCGACTGCAAGGGAGGAGGGGCTCAAGGAAATAGCTGATATCTATAAAGAAATAGCTGAAGTTGAAGAAAAGCATGAAAAGCGTTATCGTAAACTTCTCGCGAACGTGAAAGAGGGTAAGGTCTTTAAAAAAGACAGTAGCGTTAAGTGGAAATGCCGCAATTGCGGATATGTACATGAAGGTGCCGAGGCTCCTGACAAGTGTCCGGCGTGTTCGCACCCGCAGGCACATTTTGAAGTGTTGGCTGAAAATTATTAAGGATCCTGCGAAACGGAACTTTCGTTATTTGGGCTATGTCGTAATTTGTTTTGCGGATGGCCGCATACAATATATTGTAGGGGTTCGATTTATCGAACCCGATATAACGGGCTTGATGAATCAAGCCCCTACATTATTTTTCAAGCCCCTGCATTATGACACGGTCTGATTGAAAAAACAGCGTTTTGCATGAGTCTGAAAATTATTAAACAAGGGGGAACATGGGACAGATAAATTTTTCGGGTTGCGAAATTATTGAGATGGGAATCCAGATAGAAAAGAATGGGAGAGATTTTTACAAGACTCTTGCGGAGGCTTCTGATTCGCCCGAAGCAAAAGAAGTTTTTGAGTATCTAGCTAAAGAGGAAGAAGGACATATAGATGTTTTTCAGAAATTGTCAGAAGGGTTATGTGATTATGAACCGAAAGAGGTTTATACTGACGAATATTTCGCCTATCTGAGGGCTTTAGCCGAACAATATGTTTTTACTCAAAAAGATAAAGGCAAAAAGATCGCTGAAAAAGTAAAAACTTCCCAAGAAGGTTTAGAGCTGGGTATTCAATTTGAAAAAGATTCTATTCTTGTTTTTGAGGAAATGAAAAAATTTGTTTCTGAGAAAAACAGAGGCTTGGTGGATAAACTTATAGCTGAAGAAAAGAAACATTTAAGCCGACTGTCCGAAATAAAGGAGATCGTACAATGAAAAACGTAAAAGTTTATAGCACTCCGACTTGTTCGCATTGTGTAAGGCTCAAACAGTTCTTGGCCGATAGCGATATCGAATTTGAAAATATCGATGTATCTCAAGACCAGGCAGCGGCACAGGAACTGGTGGCGAAATCGGGGCAAATGGGTGTTCCGATGCTGGACATTGAAGGTGAGATTATTGTGGGGTTTGATAAAGATAAAATAGTCGCGATTTTGGGCTTATAAAAAAATTCGTCATTGCAGCGAAGCGAAACAACCTATATGATATTGAGATTGCTTTGTCGTAATCCGTTTTGTGGATGGCCGCATGCAATATATTGTAGGGGTTCGATTTATCGAACCCGATATAACGGGCTTGATGGATCAAGCCCCTATATTATGACACAGTCTGATCGATGATACCGGAGTGCTGTATGAACAAAACATATGATCTGATAATAGTCGGTGCCGGTCCAACCGGTATAACCGCGAGTATCTATGCCGCGAGAAAAGGCATGGATAGTCTTGTTCTTACCGGCGATATCGGTGGCCAGACCGCATGGAGTGGAGATATTGAGAATTACATAGGTTATCAATTTATCACGGGGACCGAGCTTACGGCCAAGTTTGAAGAACATATGAAAAAATATGGCATCGAGGTTAGAGAAAATGAAGAAATAACCGAGATACGCAAAAATGATGATATCCTGATCTCTACCGGAAAAGAGGAGTATCAGGCAAAGACAGTAATAATCGCGTCAGGAAAAAGATCACGGCTACTTGATGTCCCAGGAGAAGATGAATTCAGAAGTAAAGGAGTCGCGTATTGCGCGACCTGTGACGGCCCGCTTTTTGCCGGGAAAGACGTAGCTATAGTCGGTGGAGGTAATTCCGCGCTTGAAGCGGCGCTTCAGATGGCAAAGATAGTGAACCAATTATATGTAGTGAACAATACTTCAGAACTTGGCGGAGACGCGGTGGTAAGGGATAAGGTGGAAGCTTTTTCCAATGTTACTGTTTTGAACAATAGCAGTGTAACAGCCATTTCCGGAGAAGCCTTTGTTGAACGTATAGAGGTTGAGACATCCGGGGAGAAAAAGGATATCGCGGTGCAAGGTGTTTTTGTTGAAATAGGGCTTATCCCGAATTCGGAGTTTAAGAGCGATCTTAAAAAGAACGCCTGGGGAGAGATAGAGGTTAATTTTAGAAATGAAACAAATATTCCGGGTATATTTGCCGCCGGTGACGTAACCAATGTTCCGGAAAAACAAATAATAATCGCCGCCGGTGAAGGGGCTAAAGCCGCTCTGGGAGCTTTTCGTTATTTAGCTAAGAGGAAGTGAAGGGATGATAACTAAAGAAAGACTTTTGTCCGGATTAGAGGAACTGATATATGTCGAAGAAGGGTTGATAACATTGTTTACCAGCTTTACTAAGAGTTTGGTTAAACATACCGAAGGTGTTCCGGAAGATAAAGCAAAAGAAATGGACAGAATGCTTACCAGGCTGCATACGGATTCCACTAGACATAAGAAGATTATAGACGATATGGTCTTAAAAATAGAAGAGGCCGCGAAGAATGAATATTGAGATGCTTCGTAAAGAATTCAAAGAGATACTGGCGCATGAAGAAAGGGCTAAGAATTTCTATGATCATTATATAGATCAGGTAGAAGATGAAGAGATAAGAAAACAACTGATAGATATACGGGATGAAGAGGCGATGCATATCAGGATCGCTAAAAAACTTATTGAATACGTATCATGATCTTTGATCTGAAGGAAGATTACAAAAAGAGCCGGAGCCTCATAAAGAATAGGCTGAAAGAATTCAAGGCTGTTTGGGATGGTTCTGATAAGGAGATATTCGCCGAACTTTGTTTTTGTATATGTACGCCGCAGTCGAAAGCCGTATATTGCGATAAAGCGATATCAGTTTTAGTGAAGAAGGGTATACTATACAGCGGAACAATTGAACAGGTGAGAAAAGAGCTCGTGGCGGTTAGATTTCCGAACAATAAAGCCAAGTATATAGTTGAAGCGCGCGAGGTTTTTGAGGGAAAAGGAAAGATAAGGATAAAAGACAGGATCGATGCCGGAGATATCAGAAAAACCAGAGAGTGGATAGTTAAGAACGTTAAAGGTATAGGATTTAAAGAAGCCAGTCATTTTTTGCGTAATATCGGATTCGGACAGGATCTGGCTATATTGGATGTACACATATTGAAGAATATGGTGAAGTATGGGTTTGTTCGTGAAATGCCTAAGACCATATCGAAGACCGTTTATTTAGCGCTTGAAGAAAAGTTTAGCTCTTTCGCGGAAACAGTAAACATACCTATGACGGAATTGGACCTGTTGTTATGGTCCGCGGAGACGGGTTTAATATTCAAGTGAAATAAGCAAGCAGGACACAAATAAGGAGAATTATGGAGAATATTTCCTATTATCTCGAGAATATTTCAATTGTTACCTTTGTTGTGATCTTTTTAGGAGGGGTAGCTACTTCTTTTACTCCGTGTGTATATCCGCTTATTCCTATTATAGCCGGAGTAGTTGGGTCCAGTCAGGATAAGTCACGTTTGAAAAGTTTTGTTTTGTCCGTAAGCTATGTTTTGGGTATGGCCATAACTTTTTCGGTGCTTGGCATTGTTGCCGCCATGACGGGGAAATTGTTCGGCCAGCTGCAGTCCAGTCCGATCGCGCATCTAATAGTGGGAAACGTTATAATACTGTTCGCGTTGGCACTATTGGACATAATACCCCTTCCGGCTTTTATGCTTGCTAAAGCCGGTGCCGGAAAAGTTGTTAAAGGCGGCAATGTTTTTTCTGTTTTCATTATGGGGCTTGTTTCGGGTTTTGTCGCGGCGCCTTGTACCGCGGCGGTTATGGGAGCACTTCTTGCGTATACGGCAACTACACAGAACCCTGTTCTCGGGTTTTCGTTTCTTTTTGTGTTTGCGTTAGGGCTGGGGACGCTTCTTATTATCATTGGAACCTTCACCGGCGTTCTTACGGCCTTACCGAAATCTGAAAAATTAATGAAAACGGTACAAAAGGTCTTTGCGCTCTTAATGATATTGCTGGGAGAGTATTTTATATTTAAAGCAGGGTTTTTGAGCCTGTAAACGTAGGAGAGGGCTCTGCCCGCGAACCTATACAATGTATTGTTTGAGTTCGTTCGCGGTCCATCACCGAAGGTGATACCGATCCTGAGAGTGGGATCCTGTAAAATGGAACTTTCGGCATTCGGACTGTGTGCGTAATTTGTTCTGCAGATGACCACATACAACATAATGTAGGGGTTCGATTCATCGAACCCGATATAACGGGCTTGATGAATCAAGCCCCTACATGACATGATGACACCGTCTGATAAAAAACAGCATTTTGCACAAGCCAAATCCCGAGAGGATAGAGGAGGAAAAAATGAAAATGAAAACGTTATTTGTGATCCTGATAGCGTCAACTCTTATGCTTAGCGCGTGCGGTCCAGTTGATAGCCAACCATCAGTTGAATCTTTGGCTAAAGCTCCGGATTTTACGATTGAGACCTTAGATGGGTCAGAGGTCTCGTTATTCGGTAATCTCGCGGGGAAAAGACCGTTCTGGTTTTCGGGGCGACATGGTGTCCGTATTGTGTGAAAGAGGTTCCGGATGTGAATGCCTTTTACGCCAGGAATAAGGGAAAAGTTAATGTTTTGGGCGTCGATATCCAGGAAAGTAAAGCTAAAGTAACGGCTTTTGCTGAAAAACAAGGCATTACTTATCCTGTCGCGCTTGATACCGACGGAAAAGTCGCGGGGCTGTACCAGATAAGAGGCATTCCAAGCATTATTGCCATAGGGGAAGATGGAGCAGTTTTGTTTAGAGGCCATGGCATAAAAGAGATGGAAAAGAAAGTATCATTTTAACCGTAGGAGCGGCCTCCAGGCCGCGAACCAAAAAGGAGCTGAAAATGAAGAGTAAAATTATTGTAGTGTTTGTAGGGGTATTGCTTGTGGTAGGGTTAGCTTTCAACTATGCTGGTGCTGAAGGTGGTGGATGTCCATATTCCGGTGGCAATGTGGAAACTCGCGCGGAAGGCGGGGTCATTAATGACGTGTGCCCTGTTATGGGAGGTGCGGTTGACAAAAATACTTCCATTAAAGTCACTTATAAAGGCAAGGAAATTGGTTTTTGTTGCGCGGGATGTGTGTCGAAGTTCAATGCGGATCCGGAAAAGTACATGTCAAAGATGGCGGATACTAAAAAAAGTTGCGCGGTCAAAGGCTGAAATAGATGAAATTGATCACACGAGATACAGATTACGCCATTAGGGCTCTAAGCTGTATTGCCGGAGGTGCGCATAAGACGGTCTCTGTAACAGATATGGCGGAGAGACTTCAGATGCCGAGGGCCTTTCTGAGAAAAATACTCCAGACTTTGAGTAAAAAAGGTTTTCTCGAATCCGCTAAAGGAAGGGGCGGAGGATTTACTCTGGTTGTTAAACCTGAAAAAATTACGGTCTTTGATCTTGTGGAGATATTTCAGGGGCCTTTTCATCTAAATGAGCATATTTTTAAAGGTAAGGGATGTCCGTATGTGAAAATATGTGAGCTAAAGAAGAAAACGGATGAGATCGAACGGAATGTCATAAAAGAACTAAAGACCATAACTGTAAGATCGCTTGTTAGAAAGGACTCTTAACCATGGCTACAAGAAAGATCATTAAGATCGACGAAGAAAAGTGTAACGGGTGTGGGTTATGTATCCCTAACTGCCCGGAAGGCGCTCTTCAGATCATAGATGGAAAGGTGAGGCTGATCAGCGATCTGTTTTGCGATGGCTTGGGGGCGTGTATAGGTCATTGCCCGGAGGGCGCTATAGCTATAGAGGAGCGGGAAGCTGAGGCGTATGATGAGAAAAGGTTATGGCGAACATTGTTAAGCAGGGTCCGAATGTAACAAAAGCGCATTTAAAACACTTGAAAGATCATGGTGAGACAGGCTTGTTGAGGGAGGCTGTGGAATATTTGAAGGAGAACAATGTGGAGGTTCCTATGAAGGCTGAAGATGATAAAAAAGAAACAAAACAATTTTCAGGGTGTCCCGGAGCTAGAATGATGGATTTTTCGGATGCCGAAGCTACCTCGGGCTCAGAAGAAGGCAAAAGGGTTTCTGAACTCAGGCAATGGCCGGTACAGTTACACTTGGTGCCGCCTCAGGCACCTTATTTTCAGGGGAAAGATGTTGTTCTTGCCGCGGATTGTGTAGCGTACGCGCTCGCGGATTTTCATAAAGATCACTTGAAGAGTAAAAGCTTGGCAATAGCGTGTCCGAAGCTTGATAGTGACCAGGAGATCTATGTGCGGAAAATAACGGCACTTATAGACGAGGCTAAGATCAATACTCTTACTGTTATGACGATGGAAGTCCCTTGTTGTATGGGGCTTATTGCGCTTGCTAAAGAGGGAGCAAGTAAAGCTTCTCGCAAAGTACCAGTTAAACACATTGTTGTGGGGATAAAAGGCGCTATATTAAAAGAGGAGTGGCTGGAGACAGATGGAAAATAGTAATCAGGATATTTTAGGGGAAACTTTAAAACCCTCCGAACTCATAGACTATCAGGATGGTTCTGTTGTTTCCAGAACGATAATAAAGAAGGAAACGGGAACGGTCACTGTTTTTGCTTTTGATAAAGGAGAAGGGCTGAGCGAACATACCGCCCCTTTTGACGCTTTGGTCGAGATAATAGATGGTGAAGCCGAGGTCGTGATATCAGGAGAGCCGCATAAGGTTAGATCCGGCGAAATTCTCATAATGCCAGCCGATAAACCCCATTCATTAAAGGCGGTAGAACGTTTTAAAATGATCCTTACTATGATACGTGTCTAACCGGAATCCATTTTTTCCTTGTATTGTATTAAAAAATTGGTAGAATAAGCCCTTCAAGCGGGTAAATTATCAATCACGTAATCACAAGAGAAAGGATGGAAAACAAATGCATAATTATAAAGATCTAGGGTTATCAAACACTAAGGGGATGTACGCGAAAGCTATAGATGGAAAATACGCCGTCCCTGGCTATAATTTTAACAATATGGAACAACTTCAGGCGATCATGTCGGCTTGTATAGAGACCAATTCTCCGGTCATTTTGCAGGTTTCTTCAGGCGCCAGGAAATACGCTAACCAGATACTTCTTAGACATCTGGCTAACGGAGCCATGGATATTGTTAAAGACGCCGGATCAAATATTCCGGTTGCTTTGCACTTAGACCATGGAGATACATACGAACTCTGTGTGTCATGCATAGAATCCGGGTTTTCATCGGTTATGATAGACGGTTCCAGTCACTCATTTGAGGATAATATTGCCCTTACTAAGAAGGTTGTTGACTATGCTCATAAGTATGACATTACCGTCGAAGGGGAACTTGGTGTTTTGGCCGGTATCGAAGACGAGGTAAGCCATGAGGTGTCTAGCTATACTAAACCCGAAGAAGTTGAAGAATTTGTCTCGAAAACCGGGGTAGACAGCTTGGCAATATCTATCGGTACTTCACATGGTGCTTTTAAATTCAAACTGAAACCCGGGGAATCAGTGCCACCTTTACGGTTTGATATTCTCAAAGAAGTTGAACAACGCTTGCCGGGATTTCCGATAGTTCTTCATGGCGCGAGTTCTGTGGTTCCTAAATACGTTGACATAATAAACAAATACGGTGGGAAGCTTGAAAACGCCGTAGGCGTTCCGGAAGAGCAACTTCGTAAAGCAGCGGAATCAGCGGTTTGTAAGATCAATATAGATTCTGACGGCAGGCTCGCGATGACGGCTAAGGTCAGAGAAACACTCGCGACCAAGCCTGGAGAATTTGATCCACGCAAATATTTAGGACCGGCACGTGAAGAGCTTATTGTGATGTACAAGCACAAAAATGAGGATGTAGTTGGTAGTGCCGGCAAAGCATAGCTTAGCTCAGAGCTTAGTTCGTAGTTCATAGTCGTAGGAGCGGCCTCCCACCTGTGGATGTCATCCTGAGCGATCCGCCGAAGGCGGAGAGCCGAAGGATCTCTAGTTATGAAGAATTTGAGTATATTCGGACTACAGATAGTACCAGCCATTTACATGCCCATTGTGTATTTTGCATGGGTAAGTGTTTTTCTGGTACTTAAAAAGTTAATTTTCAGTAAGATACAGAAATTTGCTCAGAGAACTACGATAAAATTGGATGATATTCTTGTAGGGGCTTTAGATCTTCCTCTTATGCTGCTTATTTTTGTGAGTGGTGCCTTTTTTATTGATAAAGCCTTTGGTTTCAGCGCGGACAGCGAACTCCTTAAGGGTGTTTCGGTAGTGTTCAGAGCTACTACGATCATTGCTGTGATCATATTTTTCGACCGGCTATTTAAGGGGCTGATCAATGCCTATGCCCGGAAAGTAACCATTCTAAAAGATTCCGGTGGTGTAGTTCACATAATTACACGGTCAATTGTTGTCGGCCTGGGGATTCTTATTCTGCTTGATAGTTTCGGCGTATCAATAACCCCGGTATTGGCTTCTCTGGGAATAGGGTCGTTGGCGGTAGCCCTTGCCTTGCAGCCGACGCTTGAAAACTTTTTCTCAGGGATCCAGATCATTATAGATCGTCCGATAACCGTGGGACAATATATACGCTTAGAGTCCGGGGAGGAAGGGTATGTTGAGAAAGTAGGGTGGCGTTCAACATGGGTACGACAGTTGCCTAATAATGTGGTTGTCATTCCGAATAAGGTTCTGGTCGGGTCTCGCGTTCTCAATTATCATTATCCTGAAAAAGAAATGTCGGTTAAGATCCAGGCGTGTGTGCATTACGATTCTGATCTTGATCATGTCGAGAAAGTTACCATAGAAGTCGGCAAAAATATTCTTAAGACAGTTGAAGGCGGAGTCGGCGAGTTTGAACCGTTTATCAGATATCATACTTTCAATGATTCGAGCATAGATTTTACTGTCATATTGCGTGTTAATGAATTTGTCGACAGCTATTTGATCAAACACGAATTCATTAAAGCTCTCCACAAACGTTTTAAAGAAGAGAACATAACCATACCATATCCTATCCGTACGCTTGACTGGAACGATAACTCTTCACCGATAAAAACATCAAAATGATATTTCGCATAGCATGACTATAAGGTGAAATGGTTTATTGTGTTCCTTGAGTTTATTGCGTTAGTTGGGTTGGTGGGCCGGCAATGTCATCCTGAGTGGAGTGCCCGAAGGGCACGAAGTCGAAGGATCTATTAGTTATGTTTTTTAGAGATTCCTCCGCTCGCTACGCTCGGTCCGGATGACAACTTTACTGAGTATTTGTTAGGCAGGGTTTTGTAGTATTCTGCAACTTCAGAGTTGTCGTGTTTTGCGGCACCTAGGGCGAATATTTTACACTTTTTTGTAAGCTCCTTAAGGGTCGCGTTATGATCATCAGTGCTTAACGTGCCTGAAGACAGCATTTTCTCCAGTGATTTTATCCTGAAACGGTCAAGGCCCCACACACTTGAGGAAAGTTGGTCGGCCCGTCCGCCATCTTTTATTGTAAGGTCTTCCGGTATGAGTTTGATCTCGTACTTATTCGTTGCCCTCAGCCAGAAGTCATAATCTTCGCACGCTTCCAGGGTTTCGTCAAATGTGCCTATGGCATCAAACACCACTCTTCTTATCGCTACTGTTGATATGCTTATACAGCAAATAGGAAGAGCGTTTTTATATACAAAGCCTGACGGTTTTTTGTGCTTTTGTTTTTGATTCAACAGCTTCTTGTCGCGGTACCATACTTCTTCGGTGTGAAATATATTTATATCCGGGAATTGTTTTATAGCATCATATGTTTTTGATAATTTCTCCGGGACCCAATAGTCATCAGAATCCAGAAAAGCTATGTATTGGCCGTGTGCCCTGTCAAGCCCCCGGTTTCTCGCGTGCGAAACGCCATGATTGGCCAGGTATAGATAAGTGATTCTTTTGTCATCATAGGTCGATATGAGTTCTTTTGTTCCGTCACTGGACCCGTCGTCGACTATGATGAGCTCAAGATCATCAAAAGTCTGTTTCAAAACTGAATTTATAGCTGTCTCCAAAAAAGGCTTTCGATTGTAACTGGGTATGATAACTGAAAAGAATGGTTGAGTGTTCATAGGATTATTATATAATAAAAGCAACACCGATTCCACTCCCATACCGGGTTTGGGGCAAACCCGGTATGGGAGTGGTCACATAGGATTTGGGGAGCAAAAAAGGGGAATAGATGAAAACTTATGTTGAGTATACAGGCAAAAAGAGCTTTAAAGTTAAAATAAGAGAGCATGATCTGGTGGTAGACTTGCCGACCGAAAAAGGCGGAGATGATGCCGCGCCTACGCCTCCGGAATATCTAATAGCGTCTTTGGGATCTTGTGTTGGATATTTTGCTCTAGGATATCTTAAGGCTGCCGGATTTGATCCGGAAGGCCTTACTATCAATCTGGATTGGGAGTTTGACGAGAGGGGAACACGTATTGAAAATATCGATATAACACTCAATGCGCCCAATGCCGACTTGGGTGACAGAAAGAGAGGCCTTATCGCTTCTGTCAATAAGTGCATTATCCATAATACGTTACATCAATGCCCCAAGATGGAAGTAACTATAGCATAATTAGATACCAATCCCACACCGGGTATGGTCAGACCCGGTATGGGATTGGTGGTAAGGAGGAATATGATTTCGAATATTGTAGGGGGGTTCTGGATAATTCTAGGGCTGATATGGGTAATGAAGCCGCAGATACTTAAAGATAGATTGGCCAGAAAGATGACTCGTACTATGAAAAGGATGATATTTGGATTTATTATCATGCTCGGTTTTTCACTTATGGTCGCGGTTTTCAAAATTCCCGGGATATTGGCTAAAACTATTGGTGTTTTCGGGATGATAGTCGCGATAAGGGGGATCATGCTTGTGACATCAAAAGCTTCGGATAAAATGATAACCTGGTGGTCAGATAGATCGCTGTTGTTTTTTCGGGTGCAGGGGCTCGCGATATTAATATCCGGAATAGTGCTTGTGATCAAATGATGAGCTGGAGAAGACCCATGCCTATTATTCTATTTTTCATTGCTTTAGTGTTTTTAATGTTACTCTTTGTCAGATGGTTTGAATGGAGTAATATATATTTTCCCGATAAAGCGATAGTAGCTACACCAGATTCGATAGAACTTCCTTATGAAGATGTTTACTTCCTGACTCAGGACAATATAAAGCTGAACGGATGGTTTGTTCCTAACAATAAAGCCAGAGGAACCATGCTTCTATGTCATGGGAATGCCGGTAATATTAGTCACCGTCTTGAGGTGATCAGTATTTTGCATAGTCTGGAATTCAACGTTTTTATATTCGATTACCGGGGCTATGGCAGGAGCAGAGGGTTTCCCACCGAAAAGGGAACATATTTGGACACGGAAGCCGCCTATGATTACCTTTTGACTCGACAGGATATTAATAAAGAGGAATTGATCGTTTATGGGAAATCTTTAGGAGGTGCGGTGGCCGTTGACCTTGCGTTGAGAGCCGAAGTATGCGCGGTTATTATTGACAGTGCTTTTACCTCAGTCGCTCGGATGGCACAGGAGATCTATTTTTTGCCCCAAGTTGAACACGTGCTAAGCATTAAATATGATACATTATCCAAGATAGGAAAACTTAGTATGCCGAAGCTCATAATTCACAGCAAAGAAGATGAGATAGTTCCGTTTCATCATGCCATGGAACTTTTTGAAGAAGCGAAAGACCCTAAAAAGATCTATGTTATGCAGGGCGGGCATAACGAAGCGATCTTTATGTGCGAAGATGAGTTTAAGCGAGAATTGGATGATTTTCTTACAAATGATTGCGGCCTTTGAATGGAGAGAAATATGAACGCGAAAAAGCTTATGGTTTCTGTAATCGGCGGACACAAATGTGATGAAGAGGCAACTAAACTTGCCGAAGAAGTCGGCCGGATCATTGCCGAGGTGGGAGCTGTCCTTCTTACCGGCGGCCTCGGAGGCATAATGGAAGCTGCCTCAAGAGGAGCTAAAGAAGCAGATGGGCTTGTTGTTGGTATTCTCCCGGGTGAAGACAAGAACGAGGCCAATGAGTTTGTCGACATTGTTATACCGACAGGAATGGGATATTCAAGAAATACTCTTGTTGCCGGTAGCGCTGACGTAGTCGTGGCTCTTCCCGGAGAATATGGCACGCTTTCCGAGATAGCGTTCGCGCTTAATGCCAAGAAACGCGTATACAGCCTGGGAAGCTGGGATATTCCCGGGGTTAAAAAACTGAAGGCCGCAAAAGAATTAGTGGAAGCGCTTAGCAAATATATACGCGAAAGGGAAGGGGAAGCATGTTAGTGAATTTTGACAACTACATATTTCGTTTTATTAACGAGACTTGTCACAATGCGGTGCTTGACATAATAATGCCACGCCTTACGGGACTCGGGAGCGGCCAGTTGCTTTTCGTGATCGCGGTCATTTTGTTATTCTTTAAACGAAAAGACATAAAAATAACAGGAATTCTATTAATGGCTGCTCTTGCATGTTCTTATCAAGTAGTGCATTTTCTTAAGATGTCTTTTTCGCGGCCTAGGCCATTTATTACTCTGGAGGCCGTGAACGTGCTAATTGAGCAAAAAGGTTTTTCATTTCCGTCAGCACATGCCGCAATGGCTTTTACTGCAGCCGTAATATTGACTAAGTGTTTAAAAAAAGGGTATATATTTTTTGCAATAGCTGCAACAGTAGCGATTACAAGGATTTATATAGGCGTGCATTATCCATCTGATGTAATCGTGGGGTCTCTCCTTGGATGCCTGATAGGGTATGCTCTTATCAATATTTCCAGTCGAAGTAGTTTATACAACAAATAATGATCATTATTTGAATTAGGTTGCTTGTATTCTAAGCTTTTGTTATAATAACAAAACAATTGTTAGGAGTAAGTAAGTATGGATATGAAAGAACCCAGATCTAAAATAATAATCAAAGTTATATCTCTTTCGGTGAGTATTCTCATGCTCTGGCAGGGCCTAGTGTGGGCGAATCCTGAAATCTTCTCAAAAAGTAAAACTACTTTGCAACCGCTTACTTTGCGTGCTCGTGGTGATTATAGTATTTGGTTCGTAAAATCCCTCTTGGTTTCCCTCGAGAAAACCGAAAAAAATATCACTAATCAAAATTTCTCTCAGGTAGCCAATATTGTCAAATCTGAAATACGTGCGATGCTTGCGATAAAAACCGGCGAGGCGGAAACGCATGATTTCCATTCTAAGCTTTTTGCGCTATTTAGCGATATTGAGACACAGGAAAAGCATAGGTTTTACCGTAAGTTTTTTCTCATTGATATGGGAGTGTTTTGCATAAGATATTATTTTTCGGAAGATGTCCGAGATCCAGGAGATCAATATCAGGTTATTTCTGATGAAAAAATAGGTCGGTATCTTTATAAACAGCTTTTGCTGAAAAGAGAATTTTCTGACGATGGTATTATCAAGAAAGAAGCTGCATACAGGCTTTATGAAGCGCTTGTAACCCATCCAAAAGAAGAACCGGTTCCTAAAAAAGAACAAGATACCATATTCTTTGATGGGGAAATGGTAAAAGCAATGGATACTGATCGATATTTAATCGAAGATGCGACTGTCTCTGATGCAGAAGTAATATCTGAAATGTATAGAAATAGTATAAATCTTGAAGATATGAGTCCTTCACGTTTGATTAAGATAATCAGCCAGGGGAAGATTGGTGAAAACCAGAATACTTATTTAAAAGTGTGTCGTGATCGTCAAAGCGGGAAAGTTGCCGGTTATATTTTTGCCATTGATGGGGAAAATGGACAGGGAAATGTCTACATAAAGCATTTAGTGATTTCAACATGGTACAGACGGCAGTACGTCGCCCAGACACTTCTTATGGATATGTGTAGGACGATGCAAACGAAAAGCTATGAGAGTTGTACTATACTCCCGATTTATCCCGCTGTTACGGATATAACTAAGTTCTTGGGGTTTAAATGGGATCGCAATATAGCGATGTTCAGGAAAACTTTTGAGGAAAATTCTTGGGATGGATGTATTGCCAGGGGAGATTCGGATGAGTTGTTTAAGCGGTTCGAGGATATGTTTAAGGTCAAAGGAACCATTAAACCTTTGAGGGATTCCTTCCGGGATGGATTGTCAGAGGCAATTGATGAGATCAAGGCTAGACTTGAAAAAATGGAAGAGAGTATTCCCAGGAGGGACAATCAGTGGAGAGGGTCTATAAAAATAGCTAATGATGAGATCGAGAAGATCTTGAAAAACATAAGATCAGATCGGGTTGTAGAATTCAGGGGAATAGTGTTACCGTCCGACTACTTAAATATAAAGCCGAAAGAATGGCTCCTAGGATTTAATACAATTGGACTTGATCTTGATGAAAAATACGAGCAAAAAGGAATGAGGGCTTTAAGGCAGAGGATAAACAAGTTAGTGCCTGGGGCGATCGGTCTTTCATCGCAGGTACTTGATATTATGGAGTCGCGTCCGGCTGGTAGTGTTGTTCAGGAGTTTCTTTTTCACGAAATTATTTGCCCAAGAATTGGACACCGATTGTCGAGAGTGTTCCAGGAGGAATTGTTTCCTGAAAACTACCAAAGGTTATGGACATCAGGAAAAGGCGGATACAAAGACGGAATCTTGGGGCATATGTTGAAAGAGGTTATAATCGATGAAAACAAGAAAACTAAAAAGAGAGATAGAGACAGAAAACAAAAGAGAGTAAAACGAGCTAAAAAAAAGTTATCCAAAGTTGAAGCAGGCGAAAAAAAACCAGTGCGGGAGAAGCCGGGGAACGGCATAGTATTGCGCAAAAAAACGTCTCCGGCGAGGATAAAGTGGATAAAGAATAAGTTCTTTCCAAACGCAAAGGATGATCAATATGCCATCGGAGGGGCTCCTCTGTTTGAAGAAGCCATATTTTATTATAGTTTCGCCGTTTCAGGGATCCACATGGCGAATCTCACAAATGTGTATTTCGCGGCGTTTTTGGTGGCTCTTAGAATTTTGTTTTATTTTTTGCATACGGATAAAGATAATAAAAAAACGGAACGCACTTGGTTTGAAAAATGTGGTATTCCATTTATCATGACGATAATAGGTGTGCTGGTTGTATTGGTGCCTTTTATTTATCCTGTTACCGCCGGTGCGGAAGCAACTTTTATTAAAAGTGCTACGGGAATGCTGATTTTTACGCATAGCCTTCTAAATTGTTTTGCTGTTAACGCGGGTTGGTCTCCGGCGAATGTATTGAATTTTTTTGGGCCGAAGATACCTGCGACTTCGAAAGATGTTTTAAGGTTTATGGAAAGGATTTTCGGAAAGTTTAAATTGAAAGGGAAGAATTTTTTAGAAATAGGATTTGTTGATAGAGAAGACTATGTTTCTGACCTGAGAGACGCGGGTGTTAATGTTACCAGGATAGAATCTGCGTCTTTGAGTGCGCACCTTTTTAAATTTAAAAAATATTCTTTTCAGACTGTATTTATGCATCAGATGCCGGGGGAGATGGCCGATGAGGTTAAAGTTGTGAAAACCTTTCGTGGTGTAGCGCGTATTATGGATATCCAGGGCCGTTTAGTGATTTTTGATGAAGAAATAAAAAAACACACAAGAAAATCTATTGAGAAAGTCTTGTCTCAAGCCGGATTGCGGATAGAGTCTATGAGTAAATATCCGGGAGTATTAGTTGTTTGTAAGGATACTATGTTGGAATATCGAATGTGGAAGCTTTTGGAAAAGTGGTTGGATCTTCTGGAGAACGATGGATATGATATTGAAGAGGTATCCGATACCCTGCTTGAGCGCGAATATGGCCATGCAATTACACATTATCTCCTGGGTAAAGTCCTCAATATCGTTCGAGATAAGGGTATGACACCATTTGCTGAAAAAATAATAGAATTTATACTTGTTGTTAATAAATCCGTAAATGTTTCAGGGATGAGATTGTTTTTTAAATTTCTCAATTCCGCTAAGCCCGCCAAGGTCGAAATCGCTTCTTTCATCATAAAAGGAATGGGGATGAAGGCTGTAAGCCACTTAGTGTCCGAAGGTTCAGGGAAGAAGAGTGAATATAAAAGAGATCTCTATTTGGGTTTGTTGGCTCATGTCGTCGCGGAGAATTTAAATGTAACGCGGTTGGCTGCATATTACAAAAAAGTTAAGCACCCTCGTAAAAAGAAGTTTTTTGTCGAGGCGATGGTAGCTGCCGGAGAGAAGCTTGTGAAAAAGATAAAGCACAAGAGAAAGGTCGCAAGTGAAATAATCATAACGACAGAAAGTTATAATGAAAAAATATATATGGAAGAATTCATGGGATATTCAGGGGAACTATTGAATGATATCGCTGCGGAAAGAGATAGAGCCGCAAAGGTGCTAAAGCCGGGTGTGATACTAAAGCTTCAAAAATGGTTTGCGCCGCACATGTCACCGGAAAAGTACGCGGTTAAGAGGGCTCCGTGGATTGAGGAGGGTATATTCTTTATGTTGCCGGCCCTAGCCGCGGAAGGTATAAATTATTGGGTCCGATGGGGAGGTTGGGGAACACTTGTTCTTATATCCCTTTCGAGGATATTATTATTTTTTCTGCACGAAGGTGCACGCGGTAACGCTCCACCGAAAGAGTATATTGTTCCATTGATCGTTGCTGCTTTAGGTTTTGTGTATGCAATGCTTGTCCCACAGGTTGCTCTCTCCGGTGTTTTAAACATGTTTTTTATCCTGACCCTTTTTTTTGCGATCGGATATACGCACTATAGTCTCAATAAATTCGCCCTCCATACAGGTATCCCCCCGGCGAGTATTGCTAAAAGTAACAGTAGACACAAAACTTCCTATCTTGTGTTATGTTTAGAGGATGTTGTCAAGGGGAGCAAAGGCAAAGAGAGGCAAGTATTAAGTATTAACGGGGCAGTGTCAGAAGAAGATATATATTCATTGCTTCAGAAAGGAATTTTTGTGACAAATGTGAAATTAAGCCAAATAGATGACCCTGATTCGGAGCTATTGAGAAATGGTTATTTTGATGTTACGGTTATAAAGGATTTTGGTGAGGCAAACAATAGGAGGGGCGAAGTATGGAAATATATTTTCCAAAGTCTCAAGCCTTCGGGGTTGGTAGTTGTTACAGATAAGCAGATCTTTGATGAAAGCGTTGCTGATGAGACATTAGATCTATCAGCTCTTGTTGCTAAGTTGTATAATTCGTCGTCAAAAGTTTGGCTTATCAAGAAGAAGCGAAGTTTTTCAAGCAGAGAAATACGGAATATTGATGAGGAGTTGTATCGCTTGTAGAACGGATTAATAAATAAAGAACAAGCGTGCGACCGTTTTAAAGATATGGACAATAATTCTGCTGTAACATTTCATTTGATCAAAAGAGTAAAAAAAATATATGCCAAAAAAAATCATGTCATGGCGGGAATGATTGGAGATATTATTTATGAGCTAAATCATCGATCCGCTTCGGATGGAATATCGTTAATACCATACTTGTTCGATACTGGAGACCCTGTGGCAACGTTTGTGGGTAGGAAAATTTTGAGAAAAATAGGGAAAAACAGTTTTCATGCACTTATAAACTACGGAGTTAGTGATGGTAGTGGCACTGGAGGCGAGGTGTGCGGTGAGATTCTTACGGAGCTGATAAGGGAAAATATGGGGATAGGATACGTAGTTGCTATTTACAAGAAGTATTCCGAAAGCGACAAAAGTAGCGATTTGGTCAAAAGAATGTTCATTGTCAAAGCGGTATCAGATTCGGGGCAGCAAGGACAGATGCAAGTAAGAAATTTCAAAAAACGAATGAAGGACAAAATAAAAAAAGCGCCTTCGAAGATCGGAAAAAGTTCATTGAGAGCGGAACGAGAAGTTGTCAGTATGTTGCTAAGGGATGTAGAGAACTATAGTGCGAGCCATAGTTCTCAAAACCGCTTAAGAGACAAGGATTTATCCAAAGAACCCGATGAAAAGATCGCGAAAACGAAAGCGGATAGCATGATGAGTATGTTGATCTCTTCTGTGAAGCTTAATCGGGGAGTTAAGGTATTGGTGTTTGATCTTGGCGCCGGCAATGGCGAGATGAAAAATACAGTAATGAGTATTGTAGAAACGGATATAGCGCGGGTAAAAGAAAATGATATATAGATGGGGGAAGCTTTAGGAAATATGGATATAATTGTAGGCGTTGGTAAAAGTCTTGCGAAGAAGGCAATGAAGATCTCAACTTTAAATGGAGGGAATATAAGTCCTGAAGCTATGGAGATCATTGCCGGCGAACAAAACAGAAGACATTACATTCATTTTATAAACAAAGCTGCGGTAACTTTTGTAGATAAGGATGAACTTCTCCGAGACGCTAAGGGCAAATACGAATTTGACGAGAAAAGAGCAAAAAGATTAGCAGACAATGTTGTGGGGGCATTAATTGTCGCTGCTGAAAATAAGGAAAAGCCATTGGAAGCGTTGATATTTGATCTGGAGCTTGGCAAAGGAAAGATGAGAAAGATCATAAGGGGGATGGTTGAAGATGGCATAGTGAAGATAAAAAAGAACAATAAGGAGTTAGGTATATTTTTAGAAGGCGTCGAAATATTTTTTGGAGAGGGGGAAGTTTTTGCCAAAAGGATGGTAAACATTACGACCTTGGGCAAAGGCGTAAGAGATCCTGAGGGTCTTATAGTTATTTCTAATGACAAAAACAAAGAATATTATGCGGAGCTTATCAACAAAGCGACAATGACATTTGTTAACGATAGCGATCTTGCCGAGGATGATTTTGTGTGCCTGCCGGCTATTTTACTGTGTACTTTGGGTAAATATCTAAATTGGCCGGTTGAAGATCTGATTAAGCATTACAAGAATATTCCAAATGCCAAAAAATATAGCGATGATTTTTATAAGAAATTATTTTCACCTAAGAATAAGACGTTATTGATTAAGCTTATACCAGGCGCGGCAAAAATAGATTTTAACAAGTCTGATGATCTAGTAGATGCTTGGGTAAGGATATTAAAGAGCGCGTAGAGGCCGCTCCTACGATTATTTAGATAGGCTGTCTATGAGCGCGCGCGCCTTTACGAGAGTTTCTTCATATTCCAGCTCGGGGTCACTGTCGGCGACAATACCGCCACCCGCGGCGAAATATACTTCGGTCCCTTTTACTACCATTGTGCGGATAGCGATATTAAGGTCCATAGTATCATGGAAACTTATGTAGCCTATAGAGCCTGTGTAGATGCCCCTTTGTGTAGGTTCCAACTCATCCAGTATTTCCATAGCTCTTATTTTAGGGCAACCTGTTATTGACCCTCCGGGAAAAGCGGCTTTTATTACCTCCACCAGGCTTGAAGTTTTATTTTGCTCTCCTTGTATAACGGATATTGCCTGAAATACGGTAGGATATGTTTCGATCCTTCTGGATTCGACAACTCTGATCGATCCTGGTACGCAGACCCGGCCGAGATCGTTCCTCTCGAGGTCCGTTATCATGGATAGTTCCGCTGTATCTTTAGTGCTCGTGTCTAATTCAAGCTTAAGAGCTTTGTCTTCCTGGGGATTGCCTCCACGTCGGCGAGTTCCTTTCATGGGACGTGTCTCGATAGTGTTTTGGCGTTTTCTCAAAAAGAGTTCGGGGCTTGAGGAAATGATCTTAGAGTCTATAAAATTCAGATACGCGCTGAAGGGTGAGGGGTTTAATTTGTTTAGTTTTAAGTATAAATCATATGGATCATGTGGCCATGTGGTTTTAAAGCGTTGAGAAAGACATGCCTGGTAGATGTCACCCGCGCGAATATGTTCGATAACGCTTTTTATGGCGTTGGTGTAGGATTTCTTGGTAAAATTTAATTCGATAGATCCTGATACTGATATTGGGGTCAGGTCTCCACATTTGACATTGTGAGGTCTTGTCGGAAGTGTCAAATGTGGAGACCTGACCCCAATATGCGCGACAGTGATCCGGCCAGGCTCTTGCCTGTCATAGATAAGGATCGTTCGGTAAAAAACAAAGTAGATATCGGGGAGGTCCAAGTCATCTTGCGCTTTTTGCGGCAGTATTTCCAGACGATCTTTAAGGTCATAGGACAGGTAGCCTATGCCTCCGGCGGTGAAAGGCAAGTTGGTCGTATTATTGGTTTTATAGTGTGTGAGTATGGACTCCAGGCATTTAAAAGGATCTTCCTGAATGCTGAAACTGTCCCTTTCAGTTCGAATGGTCAAGTTTGTGCCTTTGCCCTTAAAAGTGAGGAAGGGGTGCGTTCCGATAAAGGAATACCTGCCCGCATCTGTTTCAAGGGAGCTGTTCAGGAAAGAAGTGTCATCTTGATCGGAGAAGTGAGAATAGAGATCCTCTATCGAACAGTTAATGGGGATTTGTTCGACAGTTGGGGTAGAGTTTATTTTTGGGAGATTTGATAATAGTTCGCGGCCGGAGGCCGCTCCTGCGTTATTCATGGCGCAATATTCCTAAGTTGTTTTACTATTTCTTTTGTAATGTAGTCAGGAGTGGAGGCGCCGGCCATTATACCAACTTTTTTTATGTTCTTGAACCATATGGGTTTAAGGTTTTTAGCGCACTCGATCCAATGGGTTTTATCATTTATGCTTTTTGATATCTGATAGAGCCTTTTTGTGTTAGCGCTGGTTTTCGAGCCGATAATAAGAATAAGATCATTTTCTTTTGGCAGTGAGTTTATTTCTTCCTGTTTTACCTTTGTCGTTCGGCATGTTGTATCGTAAAGCTCAACGTCAGGTATTATTTTTACAAGACGTTGCATGATATTGTTTATATTTTCGATCGTCTGTGTAGATTGGGTAACTACCGCAGCTTTTTTAATATGTCCCAGCTTTTCGCGTGAAATATCCCGCGGGGACTCGATCGTTATCGGTTTTTTCTTAAGCTGTCCGGCAATGCCCTTAACTTCATCATGGTTATTGTCGCCGATTATAATGATCTTATGGTCTTTTTCTAATTTTTGCGCGATTTTGTATATGTCCTTCACCATAGGGCAAGTAGCATCTTCGATCTTATAACCCGACGCTGAGGCTTTGTCGAATGTTACTTGCGGGGCGCCATGAGCCCTGATGATAAGAATAGCGTTTTTCGCGGGGCGTATACGTTGTATCTTTTTTATGCCTTTTTCTTCAAGTTCCCGGACGACAAAGCTGTTATGTACTATGTCGCCCAAGACATATACGGCTTTTTCCCCATCCGCGAGATCCTTGCTAAGGTCTATCGCGCGTTTTACGCCGAAACAGAATCCTGAACTTTTGGCTATGTTTATTTTCATGTTATTAGGGATTTTTTTGTCAGGCCTTCGGCCTTTCTCTCAATGACAGTTTTTGAGGATAGATCGGTGATGAAGCTTGTGAGGGTATTTTTGTGCTTTATTGCCATCTTTAGGGTTTTGAGAGCGATATGTGCTTCTTTGAAAAAAGAATCGGATGTTTTTAAGCAATGATCACGCGCCCCGGTCGTTTTTATTAATTTGCGGATCTTTAAGAGGTCTTGGTAGGTCTTTTTATCTTTTTTCATAAGACGAGCGAAGGTTGCTTTGTCCTTTCCTTTCAGGTCTTTATAGGTTTTCCATACCAGGAGCGTTTTTTTTGACTCGTCCAGGTCGGAAAGTATGGGTTTTCCTGTTTTTTTGCTTGTAGAAAAAACATCTAAAAGATCATCTTGTATCTGAAAAGCCTGTCCCAGGGCCAGGGCCAGTCCGGACAGCTTCTTCTGTTCGGCTTTGGAGGCGCCGGCTAATATCGCGCCGATAAGAAGAGGTCCTTCAAAGGTGTATCTGGCGGTCTTTAGGATATAGGTTAGAAAAACGTCGCGCCTCGTGATCTTCTCTATCTCTTTGACGTTGTTAACGACATCAAGAAATTCACCGATTCCGGTAGCGGCCGCGATATTGGTAAATATCTTTAGAGCTTCTTTTTTACGCTTAGGCGGAGCATCAAATTCAGAAAGGGCGTCTACCGCCATCGCGAACATAATATCGCCCGTCACAATGCTCAAATTCGCTCCCAGATCGTTATTCAAGGGTACTCCCAGTTTTGAGTTGAATACTCTGTGTAAGGTGGGTTTGCCGCGTCTGAGATCGGAATTGTCTATAACATCGTCATGTACCAGCAAAAAATCGTGCAAGAGTTCAAGTGATAAAGAGCTCCGTAGAAGCTGTTTTCGTGGAACTTTACGCTTTTTTGTATATCCGAGGTATCCTAGGATGAAGAGCAGAGGCCGGATACGTTTACCGCTCCGCCCGAGGAAGTTCACGAGGCCGCTGAATAGCAGTCCGGAGGCCTTTTTGAGCTCCAGATTCTCGGTTGTTTCTTTAAGAAAGAGACCGAGCTCCATATCTATATCATTTCTTAGCTTAGCAAGCATGTTCAATACTGTATCATAAGTGTGATGGAGGGGCAATAATATTCGCATTTTTAGCTTGAAATGGGGACCATATATTGTATAATAGGTAGCTCAATCAAGCACATTAAAAGGCGGGAGTTGATCATGAAACCTAGAAAGAATTTTAGAAGTCGTCCCAAAAAGAATGGGGCAAAGAAAAGACAGAAAGTTTTAAGCCAAAAGAGAAGATTGGTCGCGGCAGGTGAGGACAAAGACAAAGTGGAAAAGCTGACACCAGTTGAGACCAGAAATCACCTTAAGGTAGTCGCTAAAAAGAAATCCGTAAAACCCGCGGTAAAGAAAAAGGCGAAGGCGCCTGCTAAAACTAAGGCCAAAGCGTAAATGGGAGGGGTATATTGCAATGTGCCCCTATAGAAATCTATTGTAAAAAACAAGGCTTCTTTTAGCTATCTTTATCCAGCTGAATTCATCTTTAGCTAATTTAAATCCGTTTTTGGCGACCTTGTTTCGCAAAGCAGTATTCCGATTAAAGACCTTGTAAGCTCCTGCAAGGTCTTTTTTATTGGCAGGATTTACTATGAGACAGTTTTGTTTGTTCTTAAGGTATTTTGTTATTCCCGCGCGTTCGCTCGCTATCAGGGGGGTCCCGCACGCCATCGCTTCCGCTGCCGTCATGCCGAAAGGTTCGAATTTTGAGGGAAGTACAAAGAAATTCGCCCTGCGGTAATAGATGGGCATAAGCTCATCTTTAATGTGGTGGGCAAAAAACACTCTGCTTTTTATATGAGTTTTGTTGATTATTGCCATAAGGTTTTTTCTTAGTCTTTTCTCTTCGGGGGTGGGGTTCTTGGACCCTCCGCCGATTACCAGAAAAAGATCCTTTTCTTTTGTTACAATTTGAGCGAAAGCGTTTAACAGGTAGTCGAGACCTTTGTTGGTAGCGAATCTACCTACCCAGAATATATAATTTTGAGGTACATCTATCTTTTTCTCTTTTTCCCCTTTTTTGAGGGGGCGAAAAAATGACGTATTTACGCCCGCGGGCAGTACAGCATAATTCTTCTTATTGTAATTGTAAAACCGCTTGGAGTGTTTTATCATATCTGTCGATGTCATTACCAGGCCCCTGGTTTTTTTGTAAACGATCTTCTCTATTTTTATACGCTTTTTGAAATTGTAAAGTTTTTCCATCTTGATCGGATCGCCGCCCATGTGTTCTTTTTTCCAGGCACCCAAAGAGTGGAAAGTATGAAAAAAGCAGGTTCCCAGACGTTCAGTAAGTGTCATCGCTACGTATCCGGCGTCCCAGTAATGAGAGTGATATATGTTGTATTTCAGGTTCTCCTTTTTGATGAATTTCTGCATGTTATCTACGAACTCATCCAAATAGGGGAGAAGTCTCTCTTTCGCGATAAATTTTGTTCCTCCACACGGTATCCTGATGATACGAACATCTTTTGTGACGCGCTCAACCGCTTTTTTCCCTTGAAATTTACGCGTATAGATATCTACTTTTATACCTTTTTCGGCTAGGGCTTTGGAGAGTTCAAGGACATATGTTACTTGCCCGCCGGTATCTGTTTTGCCAAGAATTGGTTTGGGGTCGACATAGCCATGGACAGTAAGCATGGCTATGCTTTTGATTTTTCCCGCGTGTTTTTTTAACTCAATTATTGAATAATTCGCATCAAGGATGATATCCGCGAGTTTATTATGTTTTGAAATTATTCTGTGTTCGATGGCTAGAATATGTTCGTCAAATTTATCTATTTTGTCACGTTTTCTGGCCATACGAGCTTCCAGGGTTTCTTTATGCGTGCGCGCGAGGAATATTTTTTTATCTATGTTCTTAAGAAGAGAAGTGAAGGTTCCTTCTACGATCAGGACCTTAGTGGTTTTACATTTTAGGGTCTCCCTGTCGATCTTATTCTTCTCGAAATCGACAAGAGGTTTGTTGATCTCGGTCGTTTTAAGATTTTTAAAACGCCTGATATGGCCATTTATCGAGGTGAGGTTTACCTCGCTCGTTCCCACGATTGAGATATCCTTTCGCCGCAGCTTATAATTGGTCTTTGGCGGATGCTTAAAGTAATCGTCCTGATGGAGTATCAGCGTTTTTATCTTTTTTTTCTCCAAGAGAGCCTTTAGCTCGTATGCGATCTCAGATTTACCCGATCCGGATTCGCCTCCTATGCCAATGACGTACTTGTCAGATGGGGATATCTCCGGCGAGATCGCTTTAGCTATTTTTCTCGCCGCGTCGGTATGGTGGGGTTTTATTAAGAGCTTATCGCCTATCATGTGAACCGTCCTTTAGAGTAGAGGGTAGGGGCGTAATGCGTTACGTCCCTACGTTTTAATATTATTTATTGTGAACGATTTTTATTGCTATATATCTCGCAGTACTTATAATATACATGAAAATGACGAAATATCCTACACATATAAAGCGTTGATCAAATTATCGTGAGAAAAACTGAAAAAGAAAAGATTATAGAAGACCTTAAAAGTGATTTTTTGCGTAATCGCAAATACTCGCTTGCCAAAGATGTTTATACCTCCACTGATTACGATAATTTTAAGTCATTGGCTATGACGATACGTGATCGCCTGATCGAGAGATGGATACTGACCCAACAGAGGTATCATGACGAGAACAGTAAAAGAGTATATTATCTTTCCCTGGAGTTTCTTCCCGGTCGATTTTTATCTAACAATATGATCAATTTGGATATTCTCGAAGAATGCAAGAGCGCCGTTAGTGAAATTGGATTAAATCTGGAAGACTTATGCGAACAGGAAGTAGACCCCGGGCTTGGCAATGGCGGGCTTGGCAGGCTAGCGGCTTGTTTTCTCGACTCGATGGCTACGCTTGGTATCCCAGCGACAGGTTACGGGATCCGGTATGATTATGGAATATTTAAACAAAAAATTGAAAAAGGATTTCAGGTAGAAGTTCCGGAAGAATGGCTTCGCCTGGGCAACCCATGGGAATTTGAAATGCCGGAGGTGACGCTTAAGATCCGTCTTTACGGTAAAACCATTAAACGTACGGACAAAAATGGTAAGTTATGTGTGGATTGGGTGGATACCAGTGACATATTGGCAATGCCTTATGATACCCCGATCGCCGGATACAGGAACGGTGTGGTCAATAACCTGAGACTTTGGTCAGCGAGAAGTACTGAAGAATTCGATCTTGATTATTTTCATGATGGAGACTATATAAAAGCATGTGAAGACAAGATAGTTACTGAAAATATCTCGCGAGTACTCTATCCGAGCGATAATGTGTACAAGGGCCTTGAATTGCGTCTTAAACAGGAATATTTTTTCACCTCCGCGTCAATACAGGATATTATTCGTCGTTTCAAGATGCACAATAACGACTTTAGCGCTTTCCCTGAAAAAACAGCGATCCATCTCAATGACACGCATCCGGCTGTAGCGATAATAGAGTTGATGCGTATTCTTTTGGACGAAGAAGAATTAGATTGGGATATGGCCTGGGGTATTACGACCGGAACATTCGCTTACACCAACCACACGATCCTCCCCGAGGCCTTAGAGGCCTGGCCGGTATCGCTCTTTGGTAAACTATTGCCCAGGCATCTTGAGTTGATCTATGAAATAAATATGAGGTTTCTTAAGGACGTAGCCAAACATTTTCCGCACGATCAGGATAGGCTTAAACGTATGTCGTTAATAGAAGAAGGACCAAATAAAAAGTTGAGAATGAGTCACCTATGTATCGTAGGAAGTCATTCGGTGAATGGAGTTTCAAAGCTTCATACGGAATTATTGAAGACGACTCTTTTTAAAGATTTTTACGAGTTTTGTCCGGAGAAGTTCAATTCGAAGACGAACGGTATTACACAAAGACGGTGGCTTAAAAAAGCAAATTCTTCTTTAGCTCAGTTAATAACCACCAAGATCGGTGATGAGTGGACCGGAGATCTTACACAATTAAAAAAATTAATTCCATTGTCATCCGATCGGCTTTTTAAGAAAAAATGGAGTCAGATCAAAAGGGATAACAAAATAAAGTTTGCCGAGTACGTAAAGAACGGAACGGGTGTTATTATCGATCCTGATTCTATTTTTGATGTGCAGGTAAAAAGAGTGCATGAATACAAAAGACAAGTTCTTTTCGCGTTCTATCTGATAGCGCGCTATCTCAGGATAAAACATAATCCAAAAAAAAACGTAGTTCCAAGAACGGCTATTTTTGCCGGGAAGGCCGCCCCGGGATACGCGAGAGCGAAGCTGATAATAAAATTCATCAATAATATCGCGGATGTTATTAATAAAGATCCGGAGATAAATGATAAGTTGAAAGTTGTTTTTCTGGAAAACTATTCTGTGTCCATGGCAGAGAGGATATTTCCGGCAAGTGATCTGTCGGAACAGATATCAACCGCCGGGAAAGAAGCCTCGGGTACCGGAAATATGAAGTTCATGCTTAATGGCGCGCTTACTATAGGGACATGGGACGGCGCGAATATAGAGATCGCCGAGGAAGTTGGCCTCGATAATATTTTTATTTTTGGACTAAAAGCGGATAAGATCGCTCAGATCAAGGCAACAGGGTATAATCCGCATGAGTACGTCAAGAAAAACCCGCTTCTGAATGAGTCTCTTTCTCTTATTAAGGAAGACTTTTTCTCGCAGTTTGAACCCGGGATATTTAAACCTTTGTGCGATTCACTTATCTGGCATGACGAATACATGATCTTTGCCGACTTTGAGGATTATGTCGCGACACAAGATAAAGTTTCAAAGGCATATCGTGATCAGGAAAAATGGACAGAAAGATCTATAATGAACACCGCTAATTCCGGAAGGTTCTCCAGTGACAGGACAGTTGCTGAGTATGCCGAAGACATCTGGGGAGTGGATCATAACGGAAAAAAATGAAGAAATATTTGTTGCACGACGATAATGGTAAACTAGAGACCCATATAGATTTCAAAGGGAGTCTTAACGATCAGCAGTATGAAGTTGTAACCGCCGCGGAAGGCCCATGTCTTGTTCTCGCCGGCGCGGGAAGCGGTAAGACCCGAACTCTCATATATCGCCTGGCATATCTTTTGGAACGTGGAATCCCCCCGGGTAATATTTTGCTTATGACCTTTACTAATAAGGCAGCGAGAGAGATGCGCGAGCGCACTGAAATGCTTTTAAAGTACAGGCCCAAAGGGTTATGGAGCGGGACATTCCATCATGTGGGGAATAGATCTTTACGCGCGTACGCTCCCGAAGTTGGTTACGAACGAGACTTTGGTATACTTGACCAGCATGATTCCCGTGAGATTATTAAGTCATGTGTAAAAAAAATGCGTATTAGTCCGGGAAAAGAAAAGTTTCCTAAGCCGTCGGTGATACAGGCAGTAATAAGTCTCGCGACAAATACCCAAAGAATCACTAAAGAAGTCTTGGAGGATAGATTCCCGTATCTATTGAAATTCGCGCCACAGATAAGCGCGATAAAAGATCTCTATGAAAAAAAGAAAGTTTCATCGGGGAACATGGATTATGACGATCTTCTTTCAAAATGGAAATGGCTTCTGGAGAACGTAACTGAGGTAAGAAAAAGATATTCTGAGCAGTTTCGGTACATAATGGTAGATGAATATCAGGATACGAACTTTCTTCAAGCGGACATAATAAATATCCTTAGCGGTCACCACTGTAATTTATTGGCGGTAGGAGATGACGCCCAATCTATTTATTCATTTCGCGGTGCCCGAGTAGAGAATATACTACAGTTCCCAAAAAAGTTTAAGAGCGCCAAGGTCTTTAAACTGGAGATCAACTATCGTTCAACTCCCGAAATACTGGACTTGGCGAATGATTCTCTTTTAAATAATGAGAACCAGTTTGAAAAACAGCTTAAAGCGGTAAACCCGTCTATAGATAAGCCCGCGCTGGTCGAAGTAAGAGATCCTTATGCTCAGGCGAAATTCATCGCGCAGAGGGTAAAAGAAATGCGTGAAGAGGGTATTGAGATGAAAGATATCGCTGTTCTTTTCAGGGCGCATTATCAGTCAGCCGAGCTTGAAATGGAGCTTGTTAAGAGAGGAATGCCATATATTGTCCGAGGAGGAATACGCTTTTTTGAACAGGCTCATATCAAGGATGTATTGGCTTATTTGAAAATAGTCATTAATCCTATTGATGAAGTAGCCTGGATCCGGGCTCTTGTTCTGTGTCCTGGTATCGGACCGGGATATGCGGAGAAGATATATTCCGCTTTTTGCGGATCGGGCACTGATATTGCAAGATTTCTGAAAAGTGGTTTCGTGAATAATTTGCCCAAAAAAGCGCAGGATGGATACGGGCGATTTCAGAAGATAATGCGCGCTATAATTTCTGAAGATGTCAACGGTGATACCGGGAGCATGATAGCAGCCGTATTGGACGCGGGGTATGAAACGCATCTTCAGGTAGCTTTCGAGAACGCGAAAGACCGCGTAGACGATATACATGAACTGATAAATTTTTCTCATGAATATGAGACATGCGCGGATTTTTTAAGTGATATAACGCTCAGGGAAGGATTTAGGGGAGAGATTGTTCAGGACGGGCAAGACGAAGAATAACAGCTTGTGCTTTCAACCATACATCAGGCAAAAGGTTTAGAGTGGAAGGCTGTTTTTGTGATAGGTCTTTGTGAAGGGCAGTTCCCGCATCCCAAGGCTTATGCGGAATCGGCGGAGATGGAAGAAGAGAGGCGTCTTTTTTATGTAGCGGCAACCAGAGCGGAAGAATTTTTATACCTTATTCATCCCCGTACGCGTTATGACTATCAGCAGGGGACGGTAATAGCTCGCCAGAGCAGATTTCTTGAAGAATTGGATCCGGATGATTATGAGGTGTGGGAAGTGGGGTCGAATTCGTTCCCAAGCAACGAAGAAAGGACCATTGAGCTGTAATGAAACAATTTGCCGCGGGCGGTGTGGTAATAAAAAAAGAAAGAGGAATCCCAAAAATTCTTCTCATAAAAGATAGCTACGGTCATTGGACCTGGCCGAAGGGGCATATGGAGAAGAAAGAAACGCTTGAAGAAACGGCCCTGAGGGAGATCGCCGAGGAGACCGGCCAGAAGAAAACAGAGATAGTGAAAAAGATAGGGGAGCAGAAATATATTTTTACGCTTCGTGGTAAAAAAATATCTAAAATCGTTTACATTTTTTTGATAAAAGCACAGGCGCGAGAAAAACTTGTAGTACAAGCTTCGGAAATAGAGAAGGCAAAGTGGTTCCGGGCAGAAGAGGCGCTGGAGAAGATAGAGTACAAAGGTTCTCGCGCGCTACTTAAGAAGGGAATAGAGGCGTTTAAAAGGAAATATTGCTGATAGGTGACGTAGGAGCGCCTTCCACCGCCGCCAAGGTCTTCGACGGACAGGCCGGCCGCGAACATAAAAATTGTCATCCTGAGCGAGGCCGTTAGGCCGAGCCGAAGGATCTCTGAAAAATGAGTACTATTATAAAATCCATATTTTTCGATCTTGGTAACGTCTTGGTTAAACTTAAGCCGGAAATGCTTGCGGAGGGTTTTGCCCCTTATTGTAAGGCTAAAAAGGGTGAGATCATCCCCTATGTTATGGAGCAATCCAAGCAAGTGGATAGATACATGGAAGGTAAATCCACGTCTTCTCAGTTTTATACAAACACCTGCAAATATTTTAAAATGAAGATCAAGTATTACGACTTTTACGAGATCTGGAACAGTATGTTCGATCCGTATCCGGAGATGGATGATATTATAAGGACTCTTAAAAAAGACTATCCCGAAATTAAATTGCTGCTGCTTTCTAATACCAATGAGGCGCATTACGGATATATTAAAGAGAAGTATAAGATCTTGGAAGTATTGGATCATCATGTGGTTTCACACGAAGTCGGTGCTCAAAAACCTGACCCCAAAATATTTAATGAGGCGTTAAAGATAGCCGGTAGTATTTCCAAAAATACCTTTTATACGGATGATCGTCAGGATCTGATTGATGCCGCGCGTGTTATGGGTCTTCGGGCGTTTCAATTTACAGATCACGAATCTTTTAGCAAACAACTCTCCAAGTTTGAAATTAACGTATAAGAATAGGTAGGCTTGATATATGAGGGGCCATACCGTGCTCAAACATGCGGAAGAACAGAAGTATTATTCTGTTCTTCCGAACTGCGCGCGGTATGGCCCCTCATATATCAAGCCCTGGAATAGTAATGTTATCCTGAACGAAATGTTCGTAGGGCATGAAGCTGAATGATTTCAATTGAAAGCTATTCTGTGGAGTGGGGGGACAGAGCCTTTTTGGGCAAAAAGGCTCTGTCCCCATTTTAACTATAGATGTAGTGTGGGATGTTAAATGATTATAATAAAAGCACTTATGCTCAAAAGCCGTTAACATTCAAAAAGGTAGCCATGTGGCCTTGCTAATGTTGTTACTATTGGGTAACATATAAGTGCAAATAAAAGGTAGATAGGGGCTAAAGAATATATCTTTGTGGGGGCGCGGCATGCAGACTGTGTCGTAATTTGTTTCGCGGATGACCGCATACAACATATTGTAGGGGTTCGATTTATCGAACCCGATATAACGGGCTTGATGAATCAAGCCCCTACATTATGACACAGTCTGATGCCGTGCCCCTACGGATGATTTTTTTTGCTCGGTTATTTCAAACATTTTAAAAGCATATGAGGTGCAGGCGATGAAACTGTCATTGAGAAGAGGAGCTAAGAGCAAGGGGGACAGCCTCTTTTTGGCCAAAAAGAGGCTGTCCCCCTTGCTACGTTGTTCGCTCGTGATGACGGGGAAGGGTATTGCCTCGCTGGTCACTTTGATAGCTTTTGTATTAAATATTTTAGGCGCGGAAGTTATTAGTATAAAAGCATATGCCGCTATTTCCCCTGAAATAGCTTCTACCAATCCCGCTGAGTATAATTTTCTGAATGTCGATTCTTTTACATTACCCAAATACCTTGGAACCATAAAAGATTTGTGGAAGTCTGCCTCCGGACGAGACACGGTTATTCATATCCAGGACGCTCATTGTAACTATGCCGCGCAGGATACGATAGCTAAGATGATAGAACGTATCGATTCGGAGTACGATATAGACGTGATAAATCTTGAAGGCGGCGCGGAGGATTATGACCTGTCTTTGTTTACCGATATTGAGGATAAGGGCGTAAGACAAAAAGTAGTCGACTATTTTATGAAGCTTGGCATGGTCTCCGGTGCCGAAAGCTTTGTTCTTAATAATCAGGATAAAGCAAAGTTATGGGGCGTCGAAGACGTGGATCTTTATTTTGACAACCTTAGCGCCTACCGGAATTCGCTGGAGTACAAGGAAGAAGTTGACGGGTATCTTAAAATGCTCAGCCGTTTGCTGAATGAACTTAAAATAAACGTTTATTCGAACGAACTTTTGGAGTTTGATCTTAAATATTCCGCTTACAAGGCGGGTAATCTGGCTTTCAGAGATTATGTGATCTATATTCGTGATAAGGCCGCGAAATGTGCTATCGACATGGAGGAGTTTGAGAATATTGCGTTATTGTCTGAGTCTCTTGAACTTGAGGGCAAAATTGATTTCAAAAAGGCCAATCGCGAGAGGGATATGCTCATAGAAGAGCTCCGGCGCATGGTCTCGAAAAACGAGCTTGAAAACCTGGTGCTCAAGACCTTACAGTTCAAGAAAAAGATAATTTCCCGGAAAGACTATTATACGTATCTTTTTGAAAAAGCGCGGCTTGTGAACATCGGCTTGGATGGGTTCGGCGAACTCAGGAAATACACTGACTATATCTCAAAGTATCAGACCGTTGATAGATCAAAGATATTAGAAGAAATGTCTATTATTGAGGATGCGATCAAGGATGTTCTATGCGTAAAAGATAAAGATCGTACGCTTGTCAGGTTGTCCAAGAATTTCGCGCTCCTAAAGAACATATTCAACGTCTCGCTCACAAAAGACGACTATGTGTATTACAAAACCAACGAACCCGCGTTCGCGGTGAAAAACTATATTTCATTCATTAAGGCTAACGACTCATCATTGCGTGGAGCTGTGCCTTTCTCGCCGTTGCGAGGAGCCGACCTATCCTCTGTCATTGCGAGCCCGCCGAAGGCGGGAGAAGCAATCTCTGAAAACATCTATAATCTCGACCGCCACCGCGAACAAATATCCCGTTTTTACGAAGATGGCATCAAGCGTGACGATGCATTCTTGCGCAACCTCAGGTTTCAACGTAAGCAGGGAGTAGGAAGCAGGGAGCAGGGTGTCGTAGGAGAGGCCTCTAGCCGTGAACAAAAAACGACAATTTTAGTTACCGGCGGATTTCACACCAAAAATTTATGCGAGCTGTTTAAAGAGAAAGGTATCTCCTACGTTTCTATCATGCCTAACTTCCGGAATGAGAATGGTTATGAAAGCCCGTATTTTAACCTTCTCGCTGGTAAGAAAAATGATGTAGCCGCGGCGCTTACAAGTGATATATCTTCGTTGGCGTTATATTCTGATTTATTGCAGAACGGTCTAAACAATGGAGATTTTACCTCGAATGTTAAAGCGGTTAGAAGGTTGTGGGTAAGTCTGGTTGCCGCTCAGATCAGGAAAAACGGGAGAAATGTCATATTCGGAGATATTAATGGTCGTTATAGACGCTATTCATTCAACTCCGAAGATGGTGATCCTGTAGCGGGACTTACAATAAACGGAAAACAGGTATACGCAAGGAATTTTGGTGGGGAAAGATCCCTTCAGGCTGAAGCGAAGGCATTATATGAGGAAATTTCCAGAGATATTGTATCCTTTGCCGCGGAAAGAGAGGAGATAAAGTCCGCGGTTGTCAGGTTAAGAGAGATCTTTAGTACTTTTCCCGACGTTGTTATCTCTGAAGTGAGAAATTTCTGGGAAAATGAAAAAGAAAGCACCGGAAATGTTTTCAGAGCTGTCGAGTTCTTTGATCTGATGCCCGAGATAATGCTTAATGCGAAAGTAGAGCGGTTGAAAGAAGCGGCGTTGAGTTTTGTCGACCGTCAACTGGAACATATTTTTGACAGAGAAAACGCGGTGGCCATATATAACGAGATAATATCTACCGACGAAGGTATTCCTCAAGACCTGCTCAAATACGCTTTGTACTACAGGAATCTAAAGGAGGGTAAAACTCTTACGGATGAGCAGTTGGCCCTGCATGGCCTCAGCAGCAAAGAGGACTTCCCATATTCCCTCGAGGTCGATCGTGTCTTAAAACACAAGGATGATAGTAATCCTAAAAAACTTTTGCTTATTTATAATGCTGAACATACCAGTATGGTAGGGATGGGAGACCAGATATCAAATGTGGTTCCCCTGGTTCAGGCACTTAAGGATAAATATCCCAAGTTGGACATAACCATATATACGGATAAACCCTTTGTGTATGAGGCTCATGACAATGTCCGTGTATTTAGCATGTCTTCTCCCGGAATAAATGCCGAAGAGGTTTTTGATATGGCGATCGATTATTCGGACAGTAAGAGTCGAGAGGAATATCCGGATAAATATTTAGTTCAAGAAGCGCAGATCTCTATTGTAGGGGATTTCAATAATTTAACAGTTAAGGCTAAGGGGTTACCGCCTTTGGGCATAAAAGTTCGTAATCGAAGTAATGCATATTCATTAAGCTTACGGTTATGTGCCGAATTGAGACTTCCTGTCAGGATAGGAACAGAACAACCTCAGACAAGTTCGATAGTTCTTGGCCCGGGTAGTGAGGAAGCCGATATGTGGTGGGAGGAAAATGTAGTATTGAAAAACACAGAAAAGAGAAAAGTCGTATTTTTGAATCCGTATGGAGGGGAATGGAAGGAAAAGGGATACATTTATAACGATAGGCTAGTCAAGGATATAGAAGCCCTTCTTGAAGACGGAAACTATATTGTTATATCTCCAAATGACACTCGTTGGGGTACTCGTGAAAAAATCGAAGAAATGCTGAAACTATTAGATGCAGCAAAACAAAAATACATTACTATTTCAAAGGGTCCGTCAGAGGCTGGAAATTTAATAAAACATTGGTTATATAGGGCTGATCATATTGTCACGGTTGAGGGTGGTACCGCGCATTTGGCCTACAATTTGGGTAAAACATTTACGCTTGTCTGGAAAAGAGGCGCGGGATTACTACATGATATCCCGCCTATGTGCGATCTTGGTCAGGAGTTAATCCCGATAGGAGGTAAACCGCAGGATATAGTGGATGCTGTTAAAAGAGCTTTTGAGAGTGACGATGAAGGCTCAAAAGTTACTAGTATCGGAACCGGAATTTTGCGAAAAACAAAAACAGTACTATCCGGTCTTTTGGTCTTTCTTGCCGGATCTTCAGCTTTGCAAATACTTTTGGCGGGCGATCTCTTCGCGGCGACGCCGGATGCGATTATGCAGGCTACTGCGACGCCGTGGGGCTGGATTGCAGTAGTGGTGGTTGCGGGTTTTATTGTGTATAGGTATTTTGCGATGTCTGCAGAAAGAATGGGTACAAAAGTTATTCCATTGGGAATAGCAGGTTTGATCTTTATGGGGGTTCAATGTAGCTATGCAGCCGCGTTGTCTCCACGTGAGGGTAAAACAAAAATATTAGTTTCATCTGCTGAGTTTCAGGAAAAACAGCAGCAGATCCGAGAAATGATAAAAGGGCTTGCGGATAGCGAAGAACATCTTTCAGGGAAAGAAAGGGAGTTGCTTGAAGGAATATTAAGTCTTATCGAGGATGGAGATATCAAGATTAAATATGATCCTGAAAGGAATTATGCGTATGCCGATAAAGAGAATAAAGAAGTCGGGTTGCCTGAGAGTAGCTTCATGGACAGGTATCGATTGGCGAGTGCCATAATTCATGAATTATTACATCAGCTATGCGCGAAACGTAATATCGATTTTTCAGATAAGATTAAAACGAGTGGGTTTAATGATTCAAATGATTATTGGCAATGGCTTGATCCCGGGGAGGAAGGATGGGTGCTCCGAAATACCATGATGATCATGAATCAAATCCCGATGGAAGCATTAGGCCTGAAACTGCTACTTGCGGAAGTCCCAAATCAAGAATCTTTCAATACTCAGATATTGACATATGATAACGAACCCATTACGAATGTTGACAGAATTATAGAATTGGCAAAAGATCCGGAAATGGTTATGGAAAAAAGAAGATTTCTGGTGAAGTTGTTACCTCTCATAAGCCTTAATATCGCGGAAAAAGTCGGAAACACCGGGATCATAAGGCCAGTTGACGCGGAAACCTCAAAAGAGGCAGAAGAGGCTTTGCTGGCTTTGAAAAAGTATTATGAGAGCGAACAAAATATATTAGCAACGAAACATAAAATCCTGAAAAACAATAAGAAGAGACCCAAGCTGGTTAATGGGGCGGTCCGTCTGTCCTGGAAAGATCCCTCCAAGCTAACATCAGAAGATAAAGATCTCGTTGAATGGTGGTCAAATGTTAAATTGCTGGAAACGATAGAGCTATCAAGAAGGATGCTTAACGAGAGCAAGGTAAGTGTAGATAAAAAGTTAGATGAGTTTACTGTCCTAATAGTGGATGGGATCAAGCGTGAAATGAAGGTATCTGATTTGAGAATAGGGATGGCACGTATGTTGTATGGGAGTGAAGAAAAACTCGTAAAAGATGTCTTGAGGGAGTTGAAGCCTTGGGAAATCGACCTGATCGTGTATTACCAAAAAGAGATAAGGATCAAGCTAAAACAGACTATTTCATATTATGAGGGAAGAGAGTTTGAGTTTAATAAGAACAACTTAACGGGAGCAATTAGCACGATAATGATGTCGCTTTTGCGGGATGTCTCAAAAACCGAGTATAACAGCATTTATGATCATAATAATCGTGGCCTTAAATGGGATGACCCGGGACGGTGGCATGGGCTCACGTTTGATGATAGATGGTATGAGATCGGCAACCTGAATGGTTTATCATATAATTACTATAACGAACATCGTAAAAATGAAACAGAGGAAGAAAAGTACAAAGCTGATAATCCAAACAGGCCGAAAAATTTCGTTAACAATAACGCGACAAAAGGGTTTCGCGTGGATATGAGGGAGACATATTTATTCATGCGCTTCTATCCTGAAGAACTAGCTAAGATCGTTAAGAAGGACAGAGGTGTAGCCGCAAAAGTAGAATTATTGGAAGAATATATGGGCAAATTGAAGCGGAATGTTAATAAAACAGCAAAATGGAGAGGAGACAGACAAAAAAAGAAAGAGAGTGAAAAGACATCAGACGGTATCAATACACTTAAAGGAATAATGGCTTTCGCGATAGCCCTGCCGCTTGTGCAGATGCTTTTGGCGGGCGATCTCTTCGCGGCGACACCGGGGGTGCTTGTGCCCTCGATATTTAACTCGTTTAATGTTATAGGGTTCTTGTTAACGGTGGTGTGCTTAGGTTTAGCCGGGCTTATTCTTTATTATGATACCAATGATGCGGACGAATGGGATGATATCCCAGAGAGTGAGTCGATAAGGGCCTGGCAGGTTCTCTTAGGAGGGCGTGAGTGGGAAAAGATGGGGAAAGAATTCACTGACCGCTTAGCGATCTTGACCCCACAGGAGAGTGAGAACCGAACACTTCTTTTTGAGTTTTTGGAGAGATTCGGAAGAAAAGATTTACTCGCCCATATCAAGAGAAAACCGGATGAATTTTTGCCTGTTCTTGAGCATTTGAGGGGTAGTGAATTCATTTCAGGATACTTTGGAGAATTACTATATAGGGTAGACCGGTCGGGGGAGAAAGAACAGGAATTGCTGGATCTTGACTTGAAGACAGAACCATTGAAGGTATGGGAATTGATAGATATTCTCATTGAAGTTGATTCATTTCAGCAAGATCTATACGAGTTCCTGACAAAAGATACCGCATATTCGGCAATACCCGGACAACAGTATTTGCCGCTTAATGTGAATGTCGTAAATGTTGTAGGGCAGATGGTTGAAGAAACGAGAAGTGCAAATCGGGTGAATATAAGGGGCAATCTTATCGCGATAAGCGGGCAATTCCCCGGATATTATGCCGCTATTTGCGATTCTATTCTGAGGAATCCTGCCAGGATTCTAGAATTTGACATTGCCCCGGAAGTTGTAGAAAGAAATCTAAAATTTCTTCAACCTGAAAATTCCAAAGATCATATAACCTCTTTTGAGGGGTTTGTGGCGTTTCTGAAGAGGGAAAGTAAAGTTACCGATAATATGGGGAAATCACCCATTGGTAAAGGTGTTCTGGATATATCGAAACGTGTTTTTAAATTCTTCGGCAAGGAAATAACTCCGGTTGTTGAAAATACATGGATCCCGGTATTTGAAGAACTTGTGATGTTTTTGGTTTTGGCGGGCGGATATTTGGGCGGGTTATTCGTTCTTTCCGCACTGCCGTATATCCTCACCAGAATTATATTTACCGCATGGCACCTGAAAAACGAAAGTGGCACCTGGTTGCAGAAAATGCTTGTGCCGGGCATCGCGTCTGTGTTTGCGCTTATACCGGTGATGGCGGTTTTGGTATTGCCGGCGGTGTCCGCAGAGTTAATGTTAGCGGCGGCATTGGCTTTGGGAACCGGAACACATGTGCTAGGAAACCGGAGAGTACACAAAAAGCGGATGGATGCATTTAAGCGTATCTTCGAAGAGAAAAAAGAAACTCTCGTTAAACAGGTAAGTGATGAAGAATTATTGGATGAATTTATCGGATATCTAGATGTGAATGTCAAAGAACTATTCGGGATCGGATTGCTTCTTGAGATAAGAGAGTTCTCTAAGTCTATACCTTTATCCAGAGATGAACAAACTCGTCGCGGAAGACAAAGGGCGATTCTTTTAATGGCCGGGTTGAATGTCAGCGAAACGGAGTTGTACAAAGAAAATCAAAGAAAGATCGAGGAAGAACGCGTAATAGCGGAAGATCTAAATGGTATGGAAAATATTCATGATCTGATAGAGGGAAAGTTTGTTACGGTAAAACAGCTGAAAAGGGCCATAGAACTGTCCGCTGGGAACATAACCTCAGCGCTTGAAACATTAAATAAACTGAAAGACGTTATTAAAAAACACGGTATCGATGAGCTGTTTGAATTAGCCGATTTGGAGCGCGTATCCAATAATGTTCCGTGGAATTGTTTTGAATGGGTTGATTATGATTCCGCGCGAGATTTATTGGATCAATACGGCATCAAGCCATTTCTCAAAATGAGACGTTTGGGAGTAGGAGAATATTCATATCGTTCCATAGATTCTTATTCTCTGACGCTTCGGGGCATATTTAATTTGGTTAGGGACATGAGAGATGGGGATATCAGTGAGAGATATGGGATAAGTGTTACCGGTTCTAATGTCGAGAAAATAACCATCAACATCATCAAAGAAAAGATATCGCTAAAAGGGCCGTCCAGTTTGCCTGTTAACATGTTCCCGGAAGATGAGATCGAATTTTTAGAAAAAAGTCATGAGGATACATACCGGCGTGAGAGCGAAAAAAACATGGATCGTTATCTGAACAGGGAAAAACATAAAAAAGCGATATTGTCGTATATGCTGCTTTGCGAACGTTACGGCCCGGATAACATTAGGCGTCTTGTGCGGGATAACGTGCTGGAGAAGTGGAGCGAAAAAGTAGAGTCAATTAAAGACCAGTTGAGAGATCTAAAATCCGTGATCGACTTGCCGAGTGTCGGGATAGAACCGTTTGTTGAGTTTTCCGGAGGGAATGAAGACGGGCTTTGGCCGCTGACATTTATTGAAAAAGAAAAATGGGCACAATTTCTTACGTCGATACTAATTCAAAGAGGAGATGTCACCGCGAAAAATAAAAGGCTCAGCGATCTTTATATCAACAATATGCTCGCTTCGGTAGGGAACAATATTGTTCCGAATGTGTCTATGATCAATGTTATCGCGGAACTCCTTACACATAACGCGCAAAGCGGGGTACATCCCGTAGAGAGTTTTTTGCTTTCCGCGCTTGGTGAAGCGGGATTAAACAAGGGTTCAATAGAAAAAATCTTAGAATATCTGGCGAAGAACAAAAAAAGTGAGATAAAAAGGTCGCAAATTATACGGGCCTTAGCCGGTATATATTGGGGATTTAAGTATGAACGCTTTTCGGCGGGAACAATAGATACGCGAATGATAAACGCTATTATCGAGACGGAAGACACTCGCCGATTAAGCGCGGCGCTGAATTTTATCCCCGCGTTAATTGATCTTCTCGAGTCGGGAATACTTGCCAAAGAAGAGATCGAAACCGGGACAAGATCGGGAAATATAGTTGACAAAATCGGAGGGTTATTGAAAAGTAAGATTGAAGAAACATTTAGTATAAAGATCAGTGATACCGATTTGGAGGTACAGGCGGCTCTTTCCGACACGTATTTTCTGGCGGATTTATTCAGTTTTCGAAGAAAGTATAAGGAAGAAGACGAAAACGCCTATAAGATATTCCTGGGATTGGTCAAAGCGTATTTTGAGAACGGCAGTAAAGGTGTGAGAGAATATAAAAACTCAAATGAGCTTGTCAATGTACAAATCCCTGAAAGGATAAAGGAGAAAGGATTTGAACAACTTTCGCGCCTCAGGACGTTCGCGCGGTCGGGGGAAGGTGAAGAGATGAGTGTATTTGACCGACTATTTAAAACAACATTAAGAAATTATGATGAGCATTCTAAGGAAATGAAATTTGATCCCGGTTCGATCAGCGCGGCGTCAACGGAAGAAATAAGTAACTTTGAGAAGAGTATAGAGGAGTTTCGCGGGGGAATAAGTAACATTGAATTAAAGAAAGCTGTAGAGCATGCTATAGCGTCGGGAGATACTAATACGTTAAAGAAGTTAGAAAATCTATCACGTCCGGATAAAAAGTCACGCGGATATGCTATCGGATCGATCGAAAAATTGTACGCGATGCGGCAAGAAGGTAGCGTGGTCGAAGCGGCTATGATAATCAAGAGCCTGCGCGGTATCAAAGATATTTCCGTCGGGGAACAGGAAAAAGAGCTCAGGACATTATATTCCTCCAGCAAAGAAAAGATTGAGGAGCTTATTCCGACATTGAGGTATATCCGCGGCAAAATGCAGGCTAAAAATAAACCCGTAGCGATAATTATAGGAGGAATGATTGGTTTATTGACAGGATTGGAAAAATTCTCAACAGGAAAGAGCGATATATTATCGGAGAAGAAAATCACGGCGGAAATAAGTTTTGACCTGAAAGAGATCTTAAAAATAGGGCGTTACGGCGCCAGCGGCGAAGGTAATTGCCAGCATAGCAATAGTCCGGGTGAGAGCAACCATAGTTTAATGAGTTTTATAGGGGACGCTCATGAACTTATTATTCTGTTTAGAGATGATGACGGTATTGTCGTAGGGCAGGCGCTGATGCACGGAGTATACCTGGAGACCGGAGATTTTGTTTATATGAAAGAGGATGTTTACACTAATGATAATTCCCTGAAAGCGTTGATGGAAACCGCGGCAAGGAGAATGGGTAAGGCAATAGCTAATTTTTACGGAATTAAAGTTTTAGATCCAGGGGCAGTCGAGAATAAAAAGATTTTTAATAACATAAAAATACCGCCAAGTAAGGTATTTCGTTATTTAGACTCATTGGGCGGAGAAGTGTACACGTTTATGGAATCCATGCCGCTTGAAAAACCTTTATTGGCAGGGGTAGTTGAACCTATACACATTCGGGGCGGACGGGAAAGTAGCTATAGATTGTCTCCCATCGGCGGGATGTTGAGTGCGGATCAGCTGATCGCCCGTGCACAGGACCCTAAGATTTCTGCCGCGGAATTGGTCGGAAATCTGAAGCTGACCGGATTAGATCAAGCACATGTGGTTCAGGAGGCTTTGGCTGATCCGGAATATGCCGACAAGCTCAAAGAATTTAACAGGTTGCTTGCCAGGGCTCTGGGGGGAACCGAACTTGTCGAAAAGGCGAAAAGGGAGGAGAGGGAAGAAGCGATCGAAGATCGGCAGGCGGTGACGGTGGAGGTATTTGGGGAGGTTAACAGGAAAACCGATACGGTGAGAGCGGTTATAGGTGTTCCCAAAGGCATGCCGCAGAAAGTACTGCAGAAAATGCTTCGTGAAGTTAACAGAGGCCTTGCCAAAAATGGGTTTGGAGAGAGAAACGATACGCATCAGGTCATAGTGTTTGAAATGGATGCTGACAATAAAGATTTAACGGAAAGTAACCAGGCCGCGGCAGTAGAAAAAGCCCGGAAAGATCTATCCAAAAAAGGAATGATCGTTCTTTTTTCGCCCGAGACGGACAAGTTGCCGCTTGCGGAACTCACGGTTGAAAAGTACAAGGATCAAGAAAATATTACTATTATCAGAGATGCTTATTCAGATTCCAAGCCGCAAGAAAAACAGTTCCTTGATGTTGATGTAAGGGCGGCACTCGCTAGGCATATAGCTTTTTATTATAACGGCAGTGATCAAGCATCCGCGATAAGCGCGATAAATGCTTTGATGAGGCAGATATCCGATGAGCATAAGGACATATCGGATATAAACGAACTATTGGCCATGGTTGTTAGAATAAGGCCGATCGATTATGGGGAAATAACGCAGTGGGCCGAAGCGCAGATAGCGACGGCAACGTCGCTGTAACAGTGGATAGTTGTTAGTGAATAGAGATCCTTCGACTTCGTGCTCTTCGGGCACTCCGCTCAGGATGACAGGGGTGGAGGCATTACATAGCATCATATACTACGTGCGCTGTACGCTATACGATGTACGCAAATTAGTCTGAATATCCCATCTCTCTGAGGGCGTTGGGGTCTCTTTTCCATTTCTCGGATACTTTTACCCAGAGGTCCAGGTATATGTGGGTGTCCACAAGCAGTTCTATGTCGCGCCGGGCGAGTTTACCTATTTTTTTCATCATCTCGCCCCCTTTGCCGATGATGATCGATTTCTGGCTGGCGCGCTCGACAAAAACTGTCGCGAAGATCTTTAAAGCTTTGGTTTCTTCATCTTCGGTAATGTCGTCTACGATAACGGCAATAGAGTGGGGAACTTCTTCATGAGTGAGTATTAATATTTTTTCACGTATGATCTCCTGTATGTGGAACTGTTCACTTTTATCCGTTAGCTGGTCTTCCGGATAGAGAGGGGGACCTTCTATGAGATATGATTTTATAACTTTGAGGAGATTGTCCAGGTCTCCCTGTTTAAGGGCGCATAGGGGCACGATCTCGTCAAACGGATACATCTTCTGAGCTTTTTCTATCAAGGGCAGAAGAATCCTTTTATTCTTCACTTTATCAACTTTGTTTATGACTAGTATCACTATTTTGTCCCCCTTAGGATCAGGAAGACGTTTTATGATATTTTTGTCTCTTTCGTCAAAAGCTTTTCCTTTCTCTGTAACAAAAAGGACTATTTCCGATTCCATGAGAGCCGATTGTGCTCTAGAAAGCATGAGTTTTCCCAATAAGTCATGAGGTTTGTGTATGCCGGGTGTGTCAATAAACACTATCTGAGAGTTTTTATCGCTAAGAATACCGGTAATAGTGTCCCTGGTCGTTTCCGGCTTTTTAGAGATAATGGCAAGTTTTTCTCTTAAAAACCCGTTCAGCATGGTGCTTTTGCCCACGTTTGGCTGTCCTGATATGGCTACAATTCCTGATCTATACATAGTGGGATGATTATAACATAAGTAAGCGGGTTATGTCCTTAAATAAAAATTTTATTGGCATTTCAGGTTTTAACCGTATAATGTAATAGTAATTCGTATGTAGCTCGTTAAAGGGACAGTCCACGCACTCACTACGTTAGTTTGGGACAGTCCCTTTCCCGATGCGTGAGGAATTTTATATGACAAATCCACAAGACAAAAAGATCATCACACAGAAAGAGCGTTTGACCCTGCTCAGGTCTCTTTTAGAGGAAGCGCGGAGTGAACGTTTTTTGGCGTTCCTGAAAGAAACCAAGCCTGAAGATGTCGCTGAACTTTTAGGAGAGTTTTCCTCTGACGAGAAGCTCACTATATTTAATTCTCTCTCAGACGAGAATGCCGCGGTTGTTCTTGATGATACCGATCCGCAGACTCGTTTGCAATTATTGCAGAGAGTTAATAACGACAAGCTGGCTAAAGTGCTTGATGAGATGCCTGTTGATGAAGCCGCTGACGTCATAGAGGAAGTTCCGAAAAAAGAAAGAGAAGACCTGCTTGACCTTATGGAAGAAAAAGACGCCGAAGAGGTCGAGGAGATATTAAGTTATCCGGAGGACTCCGCCGCGCGCGTCATGAACCCGGAGTTTATTTCAGTAAAAGGTGACGCTGATGTGGAAGACTCCATCCAAAATATCAGAGGTCAGGAGCTGGATGAAGACGTTTTTTATATTTACGTTATCGGGGAAAAAGATAAGTTTTTGGGTGTTGTACCGATAAGAAAGCTCTTGACGTCCAAGGCGGGGACGTTGGTGAAGGATATAATGGAAGAAGATGTTCAATCTGTTCTGGTTGATACTGACCAGGAAGAGGCCGCTTTGATCATGAAAAAGTATGACATTTTTTCTTTGCCGGTCGTAGATGATAAAGGGTGCCTGGTGGGGCGTATCACGGCAGACGACATTATTGACGTTATGGATGAAGAGCGAGGGGAAGATATAAGCCGCATGACAGGAACCATAGAGGAAGAGCAGGGTACGGAGACGGCTTTTGCCGCGACACAGAACAGGCTTCCCTGGCTTATTGTCTGTATGCTGGGTAGCATTGTCACGGGTTTGGTTATTCAAATGTTTGAAGTTACGCTTGCCGAGACCATCGCGTTGGTTTCTTTTATTCCGGTGATCACGGCGACCGGCGGCAATTCCGGGGTTCAGGCGTCAACTGTTGTAGTTCGGGAAATAGCTCTGGGGCAGATGAAGTATTCTAAGGTTGGGGGCGAACTTTGGAGGCAACTGAAAGTAGCGTTAAGTCTGGGGCTTGTGTGCGGAACTTCCTTAACGATCTTAGCGAATTTCTGGAAAAAGAACAGCCTGGTGGGAATGGTAGCGGGACTTTCTATTTTTCTGGTTGTGATATGGTCGAATTTTGTAGGCGTATTGATCCCTGTCATATTCAAAAGAATACGTATAGACCCGGCGATAGCCTCAGGGCCCCTCATTACCACTCTGAACGACGTTATTGGTGTATTCATATATTTGAGTGTTGCCGCTTTTATTCTGGCATAATTGAGTTCGTTGCGTTTGTTGTGGAGTTTATTGAGTTGTTCGAGAATGCTAACCGGGGACAGTCCACGCACTCGCGTTGCTCGCTTGGGACAGTCCCCTAACGCAAGAAACTCTAAAAGGGAGAATGAAATGGGAAAGATATTGAGCCTGTTGATCGGAGCGATCGTTGTTGTTGCCGGACTGATCCTTCTTTTCGCGTGGTGGTACGAGCTTGTTATTGTTTTTAAGGGGATACTGCCATTGGTACTTTTGGCGGGCGGAGTTATAGCTGTTTTTGCCGGTATCGGCGAATTTAAAGATGTTTTGAAGAGTAAGAAATAAATCATGACGTAGAAGTCGTATTATCCTTCGGATAATGGGCGGCGAACAATAAATTTATTCGCGGTCCATCGCCGAAGGCGATACCGCTCCTACGGGACAGAAAAAAATGAACACAACAATAATTATATTTCTTGTATTGTTTTTGCAGGGGTGCGGGGATCGCGGGGTCGATATAGAGAAAAAGGTATTAGCCTTTGATCCGTCTTTTCAAAACGCTATCAACGTGCGGAATTCGTTGGCTGAAGAGATAAGCGCTCGTCAAATAAGTTATAACGAAAAAGAAGCTGATTTTGTAGAGAGGATAAATGTTCTTAATGCCAAAAAAGAAACGGCAAAAAGAGAGTATTTTGCCTCGGTTGAAGAGATAAAAAGACGGTTGGATCCCAGAAAAAGAAGTTTAAGGCAGGAGCTTATTGATATTGAACGACGTTACAGAAACCAGAAGACAGAATTAGAGTACATTGATCGGGATATAAAAGAGATCAGCGCGCTGATCGATAAAAAGGATCGACTGATATTAACCCCAGAGGAGATACGTTCCTGGAATGAACGGCTTGCTGTTCTGATAGACAAAAGGTCCGACATAACTTCGAAAAAAGAAGAACTAAAGCAAGAGATAGAAATAACGAAATTAAAAATAAAGGTGCTGGAAATATAGTGCAGAGGTTGCCACGTCGTCCGCTTCGCGGACTCCTCGCGGTCGAATTGTGTCGTAATTCGTTTTGCGGACGCTCGCATGCAATATATCGTAGGGGTTTGATCCATAGAACCCGATATAACGGGCTTGATGAACCAAGCCCCTACATTATGACACAGCTTGAATGACGGGAGAGGCACTGTACGCTAAACGCTAGAAAAAAGGAAGTTTTCATGAAAATTAAACGAGCATTGATCAGTGTGTCGGATAAGGCTCACTTGGAGGGTTTTGTAAAAGTGTTGGATCAGCTGGGAGTAGAGATAATTTCTACCGGTGGAACCGCAAAGATGATCAGTTCCTTAGGTGTCTCCGTTGTGGAAGTTTCTGATTATACAGGGCTCCCTGAAATGATGGATGGAAGGGTAAAAACACTCCATCCGAAAATACACGCCGGACTTTTAGCTGTTCGTGATAATGATGAACATATGAGCCAAATGAAAGAGCAGTCCATCCCGACAATAGATATGGTAGTGGTTAATCTTTATCCGTTCGAAGAGACTGTCGCGCGTCCAGGGGTGACAATGGAAGACGCGATCGAAAATATTGATATCGGAGGACCTAGTATGCTTCGCAGCGCGGCAAAAAATTTCAGATCGGTCGCTGTTCTAAGCTCGCCGGAGCAGTATGGAAGTATTATTGATGAGTTGGAGGCTACCGGCGGCGAAATCTCAGAGGCCACTATGAAAGGTCTTGCGGAGAGCGTATTCGCGAGGACAGCTCAGTATGACGGTGCTATAGCCAATTACCTCTCCGGTGCCTCCGCGGCCTCAGAGGATGAGGATGATCTTCCGGATGAGATAAGCATAAAATTAAATAAAGTGCGGTCTCTCAGGTATGGTGAGAACCCGCATCAGAAAGCGGCTTTTTACGCGGAAGCCGCGTCTAAGAATTCGTGGATAACCGAAGCTGAACAGTTGCAGGGTAAGGAACTTTCGTTCAATAATATAATAGACCTTTCATCCGCGTATGAGATGGTAAAGGTTTTTGAGCAGCCTGCCGTAAGTATCGTCAAACATAATAATCCTTGCGGCGCGGCAACAGCTGAAACGTTGGAACAAGCCTACTTAGGCGCGCTTGATTGTGACCGCCTAAGCGCGTTCGGCGGTATCATGGGGTTTAATCGGGCCATAGGCGGGCAGATGGCCGAAGTTATATTAGAAGAGGCTGATTTTGTGGAATGCGTGATCGCACCGGACTTTGACGCGGAGTCTTTAAAAGCGTTCAGTGTTAAGAAGAACCTCAGGGTATTGAAAGTTCCGATCTCGGATGTATCGACCGAAAAAGATATCAAAAAAGTCCCGGGCGGTGCTTTGGTCCAGGATGCCGATGCCGGGGTGATATCTGAAAGTGACATTAAAGTTGTTACGAAAAATAAACCTTCGACGGAATTGTTGGACGCGATGATGTTCGCGTGGAAGATCGTAAAATTCGTTAAAAGTAACGCCATAGTGTTAGCTAACGGGACTAAAACCGTTGGTATAGGCGCGGGGCAAATGTCACGAGTGGACTCGGTGATAATCTCTATACGCAAAGCCGCCGACAGAACAAAAGGTGCCGTTCTTGCCAGTGACGCTTTTTTCCCGAAAGCGGATTCTATTGAAGAAGCGCACAAAGCGGGTGTAGCCGCTATCATCCAGCCGGGTGGCTCTATACGAGATGAAGAGGTTATCGCCGCTTGCGATAAGTTCGGGATCCCGATGGTTTTGACAGGTATGAGACATTTTAGACACTGATCCCATGGAAGCTCACACCGATACTATTACCTATCTCAATTCTTTGATCAATTATGAGAAGAGCGGGTTTGGCCCGGATTGTAAACATTTTGATCTGGATAAATTGCGCGTGGTTCTTGAAAAATCAGGGAATCCCCATCATGATTACAGGTGTGTGCATGTTGCCGGGACAAAAGGCAAGGGGTCCATATGTGAATTTGCCTCAGGTATTTTGCAAGCATCTGGCTATAGGGTGGGTCTATTTACTTCACCTCATCTTAGTTCTCCGAACGAAAGAATAAAGATAAACGGAAATATGATACGCGATGATGACATTGCCGGCGTGGTCAGTTGTCTGAGGGAACATCTGGGGCACGCGGAAGGTGAGTTCACTTTTTTCGAGGTATATACGCTGCTTGCCTTGTTATATTTCAGCAAAGAAAAAGTAGATCATGCTATTTTTGAAGTGGGTCTTGGGGGACGGTTAGACGCTACCAATGTGATATTTCCGGACGTGTGCGCCATTAGTCCTGTAAGTTACGATCATATGGAAGTTTTGGGCTCTAAGATCGATGAGATAGCTATTGAGAAAGCGGCGATAATAAAAAAAGGCACACATTGTGTAAGTGCCGAGCAGATCCCATCGGTTTTGAATGTTATAGATAAAAGATGCCGGGAGGTCGGGGCATCTTTGTCTGTTGTCGGCAAGGATATAACGTATAAGCCTACCAGTTTATCCGAGGTCGGAAGCTGTTTTGACGTAATAAGCAGGGACACGGCGCGCCGTGCCCCTGCCATAAAAAGATACGAGGGATGCAAGGCGAATATGCCCGGTGAGTTCCAAGTTTCTAATGCCGCCACGGCTGTAGGTATATGTGAAAAACTTCTCGGCGCAGAAAAAACGGATATGGAGGCGTTTAAGCGCGGTATCCAGAACGCGTTTCTCCCCGGGAGATTGGAGACCTTGTGTCGGTGTCCTGCAATTGTTATTGATGGCGCCCAAAATGGTGCCAGCGCGGAACATCTGAAATATTCTGTTGAACAAATCTTCAAATATGATAAATTAATACTCCTCCTGGGGATCTCGGACGATAAATACGTAAAAAGTGTATGTCGCGAGCTTGTGCCTATAGCGGATGAAATAATACTTACTCGTTAGTCTAGCAGTCGAGCTACGGATCCACACTTGATAAGAGGCCATATAAGAGGTAAGCGAGTTAATGTAACTAAAAACACGATCGAAGCTCTGGGGTTGGCGCTTAAGACCGCCGGAGAAAATGATATGATCCTGGCGACGGGGTCGTTTTTTTTGATTGGAGAAGTTAGGGGATTAGTATTAGCACAACAAATTCAAACGACACAATAGCGGCGATATCTACACCTCTCGGAGAGGGGGGTATCGGGGTAATACGTCTAAGCGGAAAAGACTCTCTCGAGATCGCGGATAAGATCTTCTCTTCGCCCAAGGATAAGGGTTTATCTTCTTCAGAGAGTCATACGGTGCGTTATGGACATATTAAATCCCCTTCAAGCGGTGAGATCGTGGACGAGGTTCTCCTTACCGTTCTTCGCGCTCCAAGAACTTACACCGCTGAAGATGTCATCGAAATAAGCTGTCATGGCGGCACCATGTCCCTGAAGAAGGTACTTGAGCTGTGTCTTACCGAAGGTGCGCGTCTGGCGGAACCCGGCGAATTTACCAAACGCGCTTTTTTAAGCGGCAGGATCGATCTGTCTCAGGCGGAAGCGGTATTGGATATTATCAAGTCTGAAACAGATACTTCTCGCAAGGTTTCTGTCGATCAGCTTCGCGGTGTTTTTTCTGAGGAGATCCGCGCTTTACGTGCGGCTATCGTGGAAACCCTCGCTCTTATTGAGCTGACGATCGACTTTTCTCAGGAGGACGTGGATTTTCCTGAACCTGAAGAGACGATCGAAAAAATAAATGATATAAATCAGTCGCTTCAAAAGGTTCTCGGGACTTATGACAAGGGGATGATCCTGCGTCAGGGGGCTAGTGTTGTTATCTGCGGAAGACCAAATGTAGGCAAATCGAGCCTTATGAACGCTTTGTTAAAACATGACAGGGTAATAGTAACTCCTGTCGCCGGGACGACCAGAGATGTGATAGAGGAGTCCATAGACCTGTCGGGAGTTAAAGTAAGGTTATCTGATACGGCAGGCATAATAGAAACTCGCGACAGAGTCGAAGTCGAGGGCATAAAGCGATCAAAGGAAAAATTAGAAGCTGCGGATATTGTTATCTTTATGTTGGACTATAGCCGTGTTTTTTCTGAAAAAGACGCGGCCATATTCAATACTATCAAGGACAAAAAGGTTGTCGTGGTTGTGAATAAGACAGATCTTTCCGGAAAACTCAGGATCAAAGAAGTTAAAGAAATGTTGGGTGTCAAAAATACCGTGGAACTGTCGGTTCTGAAAAATAAAGGTATTGAAGAACTGGAAGACGCCATAGCGGAAAAACTTTTTGAAGGCAAAAGCGGTATTCCGGAAGGTCCCATAGTTACGAATATGCGGCATAAAACGCTTTTGGAGAAAGCTGTCAGGAGTATGGACAGATGTATTAAAGAAGCGATAGATAAAGAGTTTAAAAGTGAACTGGTTGCCAGCGACCTTAATGACGTGGTTTATCATCTTGGCCTTATCATAGGTGAATCCGTCAGTGACGACGTGCTGGACAAGATATTCTCACAGTTCTGTGTGGGCAAATGACGCATAAAGGAGTGATCATGGATAAAGAAAAAATAAAAAAGGCAATAAGAGACATCTTAGAAGCGGTAGGTGACGATCCGGAAAGAGAGGGCCTTAAAAATACCCCTGAGAGGGTCGCGAATATGTATGAAGAGATCCTGGGCGGTATGCATCGTTCGGTCGATGATGACCTTAAGGTGTTTTTTGAGCAGGAGCATGACGAGATCATTCTTCTTAAAGACATACCTCTATACTCTCTATGTGAGCATCATATGGTTCCGTTTATGGGTAAAGCCCATGTGGCATACATACCTGACGCGAACAGAATAACGGGACTTAGTAAAATCGCGAGGGTTGTTGATACTCTCTCCAGGAGGCTTCAAGTGCAGGAACGGCTCACGACGGAAATAGCCGGTGTGCTGATGAGAAAGCTTAAACCGAAAGGTGTACTTGTGGTGATAGAGGCGGAACATCTTTGTATGAGCATGAGAGGTGTAAAAAAACCCGGAGTTCTCACTACCACAAGTGCCGTTAAGGGAATATTTCGTACAAGTCAGAAAACGCGAATGGAAGCGTTATCCTTAATAGGTCAGCCGAGAAGGTGGTAATTGATGGATTTTGAAAGACAGTTTGCCTTTTGGGCGTTATTATAATATAATTACAGCGTATAACCTGACCCACATGTCATTAAAACGTGGAAATTCGTAAAATATGGAAACACACGGTATTTTTTACCAATTCTTTCATAACCCGGTTGTCGGGGCTACCTTTTTGGGTTGGTTCATAGCCCAGACTGTTAAGGTGGTCGTTGGTGTTGTGAAGGAGAGGCGATTTAACTTTAAATGGTTCGTGGGCACCGGAGGTATGCCGAGTTCACACGCGGCCGGGGTGACGGCTATGGCCACCAGCGTGGGGTTGTATGAAGGTACGGGGACGGCGATCTTTGGTGTAACACTTATGTTTACGGTTGTAGTTATCTGTGATGCCCAGGGGGTCAGGCGAGCGACCGGACAACAGGCCGAGATATTGAATAGGATCATGGAAGATATCTACTGGAAGAAGAAGATCCAGGAGAATCGTCTTAAGGAGCTTATCGGGCATACTCCGATACAGGTAATAGCGGGCATTTTTCTCGGGCTTTTTGTGGGTTTTGTGTTGTATTGGATGGGGTAAAAGGAGATATGATTAATCGTAGACTTTTATTGATTCTTATAACCATTATCGCGGTTTTGGCGACCGGATGGTCTTTTGTAGCGCTGAATGGGGAACGAAGTAAGGTCCCTATAGAGCGTCTGGATAAAGCGGAGCTTGTGTATTCCAGAGCTGAGAGTTTCCTGAAAGGTGCCGATCAGGAGAAAGCGATAAACGCTTTTATAACGACTGTTAACCAGTACTCGGGCTCTAAATACGCCGAAAAAGCTCTAAGGAAACTGGCATCCATTAGTGTCGGTGACGACGACTACAAAAAGGCTAATTACTATTACAAACGTCTTTTAAAAGCTTTTCCGGAGATAAAAGATGGAGATCAGATACGTTCCTCTATCGACGAACTTAATGTTAAAATGATACAGTCGGCTCTTGTGACTGAAGACAGTATAGAATATGTGGTCCAATCGGGAGATACACTTTTTGTTATAGCAAAAAGATTCAATACGACCGTTGAGTTGATCAAAAAAACTAATAATCTCAGCAATGATATCATAAGGCTTGGTCAAAAACTAAAGATAATTATTTCTAAATTCTCTATTTTTGTCGATAAATCCGACAATATGCTTATACTTAAAAAAGACGGAGAACCGTTTAAGACGTATATGGTGTCCACCGGAAGAAACAACTCAACTCCGGTGGGAGTGTTCACTGTTACTGACAAGATGATAAAACCTCCATGGACAAAGCCGGGAGTCGGGATAATTACGGCTGATAGCGACGAATACGAGCTGGGAGAACGATGGATAGCTATATCCGCTCAGGGGTATGGAATACATGGAACCAATGACGAGAATTCAATAGGTGGACAGGTTACAGCCGGATGTGTGCGAATGCATAATGACGAGGTTATAGAGCTTTATGATATAATCCCCAGGGGCACAGAGGTAGAAATAATTGATTAAGAGGTGCAAATTAACGTAGGAGCCGCCTCTGGCGGCGAATTGTAAATAATGTTCGCGGAATATCACCGAAGGTGATACCGCTCCCACGAAATATGGAGAGTTGAAATGGCGATAGTTCTGGATTTTGAAAAACCTATAATTGAGCTGGAAGACAAGATAGAAGAGCTTAAAAAATTTACCAGCAAAGAAGATATAGATCTTTCCGCTGAGATAGTAAGCCTTACCAGGAGATTGGAACGGCTCAAAAAAGAGATCTTTGAGAATCTGACTTCGTGGCAAAGGGTTTTACTGTCACGTCACCCGGAACGTCCGTATACACTTGATTATATAGGTCTGATCATGGATGAGTTCGTTGAAATACATGGAGACCGACATTTTTCCGATGATAAAGCTCTCATCGCTGGATTAGCTGAGATGGATGGGCAGAAGTTGATGGTGATGGGGCATCAGAAAGGGCGTGAGACAACCGAGAATCTGGAAAGGAATTTCGGGTGCGCGCATCCTGAAGGATACCGTAAAGCGATGCGGCTTATGCGTTTGGCGGAGAAATTTGAGATCCCGATAGTTACTTTCATAGATACGCCGGGGGCTTACCCGGGGGTGGGGGCTGAAGAACGTGGGCAAGCTGAGGCCATAGCTTATAATTTGAGAGAAATGGCGGGATTAAAAGTTCCGGTTGTTGTGGTGGTAATAGGTGAAGGCGGTTCCGGTGGAGCTCTTGGTATAGGTGTAGGCGATAAAATATTTGTTTTGGAAAACGCGTATTATTCGGTCATATCTCCGGAAGGATGCGCGGCTATTTTGTGGAGAGAGCGTTCGAAAGCGCCGGCGGCCGCTAAAGCACTCAGGCTAACGGCACCGGAACTCCTTGAACTCGGAATAATCGATGGCATGATCAAGGAATCTCTGGGCGGTGCTCATAGGAACTCGGCAAAAACGGCAGCTCGCATAAAATCGGCGATAAAAAAGAGTTTGCAGGAGCTATCTGTGCTTTCTCCCGACGAATTAGTGCAGCAGCGGTATGAAAAATACAGAGAAATGGGTGAGTATAGAGAGAGTTAAAATATGAAACAAAAAACAAGCATAGCAAATGATAGCAACCTTTTAAAAGAAGTCAGCAAGGACCTGATAAGCGCCTTGAAAGATAAAGAGGTCGTTGAAGAGATCATTTTTGATATTCATGTGGCTTTTGAAGAAGCCTTACGCAATGCCATGATCCATGGTAATAAGAATGATCCGGATAAAGAGGTTAGTGTGGAAATAGAACTATCGGACGATGCTGTAACTATTTGCATTGAAGACGAGGGAGAGGGCTTCGACCCGGATAAATTACCGGATCCGACGTTTGGTGAGAATTTACTCAAAGAAAGCGGACGCGGGGTATATCTCATGCGACACCTTATGGATGAAGTGGAACATGAGAATGATGGCAGAAAAGTAGTTATGAAGAAACTTTTCGAAAAAAAACATTTGTAAAAATAGATGGAGGCAAAATGCAGATCAACCTGGAAGAAAAAAATGACATAGCCGTTTATCGTGTAACGGGTGATATCGACATCGAGTCGTCTCCGGAGGTTAAAAAATTTTTTGATAAAGTAGCGAAAGAACAAAGGAGCAAGGTTCTGGTCAACTTAAAGGAAGTGAATTATGTTGATTCGTCCGGTCTTGCCACGCTGGTTGAGATATTCAAGAACCTTCGAACATATGGAGGGAAACTTAAACTATCGAATCTTTCCGCTAAAGTTAATGGTCTTTTTGAAATAACAAAGCTGGACAAGCTGTTTGATATTTCCGAAGAAGAGGATGACGCTTTAAGCTCGTTCTAAATCAGTGTAGGATTAAAAACATGAATAATCCAATAGCCGCTATAGGCAGAGTATCAATTAATGTTTTTCAGGATACGATCAAAATACTGGGTCTTTTTTTTAATACGATCTGGTGGATAATTGTTGGTCCGTTTAAAGGAAAAACCGCCAGTCGCACGAGTGTTTTTGAACAGCTGGTATTCGCGGGGACCCAATCCGTCATTATCGTCTTTTTTATAACCTTTTTCACCGGTATAGTTATAGCTATGCAGAGCGCTTATCAGCTTAAACAACTGGGTGCTGTAATATATGTCGCGCCCATGGTAAGCATAAGCATGGCGAGAGAATTAGGCCCGGTGTTTGCCGCGTTAGTTGTTACCGGGAGAGTCGGCTCGGCTATTACAGCGGAACTCGGTACAATGAAGGTTTCTGAGCAGATAGAAGCATTAGAGACAATAGCGCTTGATCCGGTCAGATATCTTGTGGTTCCTCGTTTTCTGGCATTATTGATCATGTTGCCGTGTCTGACTATCATGGGGGACCTGATGGGGATATTGGGTGGCTTGGTCGTAGGAGTGTTTAACCTCAACATTAACCCATATAGATATGTTACTTTCTCATTCGACCTTATGACCTGGAAAGACATATGGACGGGTTTGGTGAAAAGCGGAGCGTTCGCGATCATTATATCGCTAATTTCATGTCATGTAGGGTTGGAGACCCGCGGCGGCGCGGAAGGTGTTGGAAAATCTACAACGCTAAGTGTTGTTTTAAGTTTTATTTTGATTATTTTGTTCGATTGTATTTTGACGGGAATATTTTTCTTTTCTAACATGTAAATTCCTCACATAACTTACGCGACCGAAGGAAGCGTAAGTTATAAGTGGGGAATTTATCCTGAGCGAACGAACGAAGTGAGAGAGCCGAAGGATCTCATTCCAGATTCTTCGCTTCGCTCAGAATGACAGGAGTAGAGATTGCACGGGCCTGCGGCCCGCGCAATGAGGACATGACGAAAAGGCGAAACACAACAAGAATATCATGGAAAATAGAGAAGTAGTGATAGAAGTAAAAGATCTGGTGCGTAAGTTCGGAGACAGGACCGTTCTTAACGGAGTTAATCTCAAGGTGCATAGAGGTGAGATATTCGTTATTATGGGTGGTTCCGGATGCGGGAAAAGCACGCTTTTACGCCATATTATAGGTAATTTAAAACCCACATCGGGAAGGGTCGAATTGCTGGGTACGGATATTACGGACTTTTATGGGACAGAACTGGATGGTGTGCGCAAAAAGATAGGCATGTCATTCCAGTCTTCAGCGCTTTTTGACTCAATGACGGTTGCCGAGAATGTGAGTCTTCCCCTGAGAGAGCATACAAAACTCGAACAAAGCGTTATAGATATAATGGTGAAGATGAAGCTGGAGCTTGTGGGGCTCAGAGGGTTTGAAGACCTGTTGCCCAGTGAGATATCCGGTGGGATGAAAAAACGTGTGGGTCTTGCGCGCGCGATCGCCATGGACCCTGAAATTATTTTTTATGATGAACCGACGGCCGGGTTGGATCCCATCGTCGCGGCAGTTGTAGATAAGCTTATTATCGACCTTGCCCGTAAACTTGCTATTACAAGTGTTGTTGTTACGCACGATATGAAAAGCGTTATGACTATCGCGGATAGTGTAGCGATGCTTTACGAGGGGAAAGTGCTGGAAACCGGGACGGTAGAGGAGATAAAAAATTCAAAGAATGAGATGGTTCAACAGTTCATTAATGGTGATCCGGACGGCCCTATACGATTTTTTCAACAGAAAGACGATTATTTAGAGCATTTAACGCAATAAAAGAAGGAGATAAAAATGAGATTTAACAATGAAATAAAAGCCGGGATAGTTGTTGCGGCAGCGATCGCCGCGGGGATGCTTTTCTTTCTTAAAACAGGGACAAATTATACTGAGACATATGAGGTGAAGACATATTTTCAATACGCCGGAAATCTTACTGCTGATGCTACAGTGAAACTCGCGGGAATTGAAGTGGGTAGGCTTAAAGAAATGAAATTCGTGTATACTCCCGAGACGAAAGTTGAGTGTATTCTTGAAATTGACGGAGTGGCGAGAATACGAGAGGATTCGCTTGCCTACATAGATACCGCGGGTTTCGTGGGCGACGCGTATATCGGTATTACCGCGGGAGAATCTTCTGAATTTTTGAAGGCTGGAACCACACTCAATAGTGAAGATCCGGTCCAGATGCGGCTTTTGATGAAAAAGGCTGATGATATTACGAAGAATCTGGATAGTATTCTTGTCGATATCAAATCTATTGTTTCCGATAATAAGGGGAACATAGATGATATCGTAGTCAACTTAGAAGCTACTACTGAGAATTTCAAGGAATTCAGCGAGGATGTTAAAAAACATCCGTGGAAACTCATGTTCAAAGGGGAATAGTATATAAACATGATAAAAAAAATTATCATATGTGTTGCCTTCCTCTTAAGCCTGACTTATCTTACGTACGCCTCTAGCGATACGATCGTAATACTTTCTTTTGCCGGTGATGTGAAAATCATACCTTCCGGCGGAACAGATCCTGTTTTTTGTAATCCCGGTATGATATTGAAAGAAGGGACGCGTATTATTACGGGAGAAGAATCCTATCTTGAAATGGCTTTTGATAGATCCAGCCGAAACATCGTAATAGTAAAAGAGAACAGCGAAGTCGTCATTAGGCTGGACGGGATAGACAAGATCAGTCTTATAGACGGTAAAATGTATACGCTTCTGCGGGAGCTTAAGAAAGGCGCGACTTTCAGGGTCCGGACACCAAGTGCCATATGCGGTGCTCGTGGTACCGGATGGAGCGTGTCGGCGGATGAAAACGTAACAGAGATCATATCTTTTGACGGCAGGGTTTTTGTTCGGGGCATAAACAGTGACGGGTCGGGAGCGGAAGAAGAGGTCTGGATCGAGTAAGGATATTCCAGGAAGATAAGAAAGTTCGAACGCCCCGGTAAAATGGAGAAGGTATCAGAAGCTAAGCTATCAGACTTGTTGGCGGAATTCGGGATCAAGAAAAACATACAAGATCATGACAAAATAAAAGCTATCAGTAAAATGCAGCGGATGAGAGAGGAACACACCGAACATTTGCTTGAGAAAAAAGATGAGAGTAGGTTTGATCAGATGCGTGATGATAAAAAAAATGACAGATCCTCGGGCGGCGGTCAGAAACACTAGGGTTAGATTGGTCACACTGCCAAGTGGTCAATAAATAGGCTTGTGCAAAATGGAACTTTTGTTATTCAGGGTGTGTCGTAATTCGTTTTGCGGATGACAGCATACAACATATTGTAGGGGTTCGATTCATCGAACCCGATATAACGGGCTTGATAAATCAAGCCCGTACATTATGACACAGTCTGATAAAAAACAGCGTTTCGCACAAGTCTAGTCAATGAATACAAAGGAGGGTGATATGAAATTTTTTTTAACCTTTACAGTATGCGCGATATTCGCGATCTGTGCCTCTTTCTCAGGGCATGCTTTGCCGGAGAAAGTAAGTATCATTTCTTATGGAGGGGATGCCAAAGTTGTTTTCGCGGGCCAGACAGACTCTATCGCGTGTAAGCCGGGAATGCTTTTAGAGGCGGGAGCGCGTCTCATAACCGGCAAGAACTCTTTTATCGAAATAGCTTTTGATGAAAACGCGGACAATATCGTAAAAGTTGAAGAAGAAACAGAGGTTATTATCAAATTGTCGGGTATAGACAAGATCGAACTTGTTGATGGTGAGATGTTCACGCTGTTACAGGCTTTGGATGGAAAAGAAACTTTTCAGGTTCGTACGCCGTTCGCGACCTGTGGAGCCAGGGGAACCGGGTGGAGGACTAAAACAGATGGCAATACCACTGATGTGGCGGTTATCAGGGACAAAGTTTACATTCGCGGTATAAATAAAGACGGGTCTGACATGGAAAAGAAATTTTGGGTTAAGGAGGGTTTTGAGAGAAAGGTAAATAAATTTGAGCGTCCCGGAAAAACGCAAAAAATAGATAAGGTAAGGTTTTCTGGCATGGAAAAAGAGATCAAGGTTCTTCAAAAGACCAAAGACAAAAAAAGAGTCCTGCCTAAGGAACCGATAAGGACGCTGGAGAATCCTATTGTGAATAAATTGGACGATACTATCGACAAGATGGATAGGATCGACAGAATAGTGGGCCGTCAGGAGAAAGTAGAGATTAGAGAAAGGATAGACGACAGAAGAGAAGGCTTCAGAGATATAAAGAGAGATAATGTTTTAGACCGTAAGAGTGACAACAAAGTAGTGAATATACGTTTACGGAAACCGAAGCCCGATGGCGGAGGAAATCAATAATGCGAAGATATTTCCTCGGCACATGTGTCCTTTTTATAGCCTTAGCCTTCGGTGGGGTAAGATCTTTTGCCGTTGATGAACAGATAACGGATAGGTATCCTTCTACAAGCCAGCCTCCGGAGAAAATAAAAGAAGTTGAGGAAGATGTTCCTTTCGAGCGAAAGCTCACAGAAATTACCGGATTTGTAGATCTACAGCAGGGCTATGACAATAATGTTGATCTTAATTCACAAAGACACAAAGATGGATTTTTGCAGGGGACGGCAAATATAGACGTCAAATATGAACAGGCGGATAATTTAAAGTTGCGTGCGGGGGTAGATCTCTTTGAAGCGATTTACTATAAGCACAATGTTAATAACCTGTTAGATGTGTCTCCTTATGCTGGTTTTGATCTGGAGATAACGCCTGAGATCATTTCCCGTAATCGTGTTATGTTTGAATATTTTTCTTATCCGAACAAGAAGGAAAGTACGTTTTCCGGGATCGTCCTTACATCGTATCTAAGGCATTATATTTCAAGAACGTTATATCAGGAAGTCGGATATGAATATATTCGGAGGTGGTATCCTGATAAGAAGGTGGCTCTCCATGAAGCGCAAGAAGGAAATATTGACAGGGGTGACGAGCGATATAGAGTCAAGTATAACGTAGGGATGTATTCGGATCGTTTTTTTGTGCGACTGAGCAATGAGTTCGCCCGGAATAACTCGAATTATACGTATCAGGAATATTATGATTATTGGTACTACAGGGTTAAGCCGTCAATCATGTATTTCTTTACGGAAAAATTATATACAGCGGTAGGCGTTATTTATAAACGCACGAAATACAAGGATCGGCGTAGTACCGACGATCCCACGAAGATAGTAATAGATAACACTGTCATATGCGATGCTACCCTGTATTACGATATTACTTCCGGTATGACGTTCGGCCTTACGTATGCTTATAGCGAAAATTTTTCTAATGATCCATATCAGCAATATTCAGGCAGTGTGGTTTCCGGAGGGATCTACTACAGTTTCTAAATATGTTTAAAGAGTTTGATAGAACGAAAGTATTTTATTTTTTATTAATAGCCTCTCTAGTGGGGTTATTCCTCTATTTTTCATATTCCAGAGCATTTGATGAATTTGAGAACAGTGCTATTGATTTCCGTTTAAAATTGCGTCCGCACCAGGATGTTAGTGATGATATAGTTATTATTGAGATTGGTGATGACTCTATAGAGAAACTGGGGAAATGGCCTTTTCCCCGTAATTATCACGCCCTTCTTACAAACGCGCTAAAACATTCCGGGGTAAAGACCATAGTTTTTGATATATTTTTCAGTGAAGGCAAAAAAGAGGATGAAGAGTTTGCCAGGGCTATTAGAGAAGCCGGTAACGTATATATGCCTCATGTTTTTGAGTTGGATAGGGAGAATCCGGACAGATCACGTCTTTGTGCCACAGGTTTTGCCGCTCGTTTGATAGAAGTGTACAAAAAGCCCGCTAAGGGTGTTGGTTTTATTAATGTTGTTCCGGAGATCGATGGTAAGATCCGCAGAGTTCCCCCTTTTGTCGAATATGAAGGTGTATACCATCCGCATATAACCGTTTTAGCTGTACTGAATAACTTGGGATATAGCTTCAGCGACGTCAAGATCATTCCTCAGAAAAGTTTTATTGTCTCTGAGGATCTGGTTATCCCTTTGGACGAGAATTCTTCGATCCTGGTTAATTATCCGGATGTTTGGGGCAAAGCTTTTCGACACTATTCCTACATAGATATATTGCAATCTTACCTGGCGGATGTAACAGGACAGGAACCCATCGTGGACTTAAGTGAACTGAAAGACACGGTTTGCTTTATAGGCCTTACAGCGACAGCATCACCGGATGCTCATCCATCGCCGATGGAACCGCTTTATCCGGGAGTAGGGGTTCATACGAGTCTTTATAACAGTGTGTTGAATAAAAGTCTTTTAGTAAGATTGAACCGGTGGTGGAATCTTCTTATTCTGATTATGCTGTGGGTGCTTACGGCATTCGTTACATCAAGAAGTCGTAAAAGGTTTGTTATCCCTTTTATTGTTCTTCTTATGGTGTCCTTTGTCTCCGCGGCGGTACTGCTCTTTTGTTTCGCGGGTATATGGATAGATGTTTTTTATCCTGTTGTTACGGTAGCCGCCGTGTATGTTGTTTTCGCGTTCAAAAAATATGTGGGTGAAATACAAAAGCGTGAGATATTAGAGAAAGAACTGGATATCGCGAAAAATATACAACAGAGTTTTCTCCCCAGAGAGATCCCGGAGGTGGGAGGCATTAAGATAGGCGTTGAAATGTTAACGGCACGTCAGGTAGGTGGGGATCTTTATGATATTGTGCAGCTTGACGAGGATAGACTTGGCGTTATGTTGGGCGATGTTTCGGGGAAGGGGGTTCCGGCGGCTCTTTATATGGCAAGGGTTGTAAGTGTTTTTAAAACCTATGTAAGGAAAGGCGCCGTCGCCGAGGTCGTAAAAAAAGTAAATGAAAGGTTGGTTGACGAGGGCGGCAGTAATCTTTTTGTAACGTTGACGTATATGGAGTTCAAGACAAAGACCAATACTGTAGACATGGCGATAGGAGGGCATTTGCCTACTATTGTTATAGGCCCGGATGGGAATGTGGAGCTTCTTAATGTTGAGGAAGGAATGCCTTTGGGGCTTATAAGCAGTGACTTTTCACAAATAACATATAAGTATAAACCCGGAAGCATCTTTGTGCTTTATACCGATGGTGTTACCGAGGCGATGAACCTGAAAAAAGATATGTTTGAAGAAGAGCGTCTTGTAGAACTTTCTAAAACACTAAAAGGATGTTCGCCAGAAGAAGTTGTAAAAACAATTCACAAGGCCGTAGATGACTTTGCTGGTAAGGCCAAGCAATTCGATGACATCACGGTGATGGCGATTAAAACGTAACCTGCTATATGTGCTGAGATAAATATGTGGATGATGCTAAAACATGTGGAGAAATAGGGGACTGTGCCAAGCGGCGAAGCCGCGCGTGGACTGTCCCCTATTTCTCCCGAACTGCGCGCGGTACCCCTGCCAATACCTGAGAAGCATGAAGTAAAATAGAAGCGGGATCTGCCCGCGAACCAAAAAAGTGTCAAAATATCAAAAGGAAAAATATGAAGTTAGAATTAAAAAAATTAAATAATTTTACACCTCGGAAAGGGCCGCTTTTGCTTATAATTATGGATGGTGTGGGGATAGGGCCTGAAGATGAGTCCAATGCCGTCTATGTTGCTAAGACACCATGCCTGGATCGTTTGTTTAGCAGCGATTTGTACTCTACGCTACAAGCGCACGGTGTCGCGGTGGGGCTTCCGAGCGATGAAGATATGGGAAATAGCGAAGTCGGACATAATGCTTTGGGTGCGGGACGTGTTTTTGCTCAAGGCGCTAAAATGGTAAATAATGCCATAAGCGATGGGACTATTTTTAAAACGGATATATGGAATAAATTGTCGAATAAAGGGGAAAATGATGGCGGTACGATCCATTTTATAGGGCTCTTGTCGGATGGCAATGTTCATTCTCATATTGAACAGTTGTTCGCGATGATAAAACAGCTTGCCAATGACGGTGTTAGAAGTGTGCGTGTGCATGTGCTTTTGGATGGTAGAGATGTTTACGAGAAATCCGCGTTGACGCACATAGATAAGACAGAGGAAGTGCTTGTTAAGATACGTTCCGAGAAAGGATATGATTATAGGATAGCTTCAGGCGGCGGACGAATGGTGACGACAATGGATCGATATAGTGCTGATTGGAGTGTTGTGAAAAACGGATGGGACGCGCATGTGCTCGGCAAGGCACGTCGGTTCTCTTCAGCGCGCGAAGCGGTAGAGACGTATTATAACGAAGATCCTAAAGCGACCGATCAGTATTTGCCGACTTTTGTCGTCGAGGAGGATGATAAGCCCGTGGGTCCTATTGTTGACGGGGATTCGGTGATATTTTTTAATTTTAGAGGTGATCGCGCGATCGAGATCTCTCGCGCGTTTGAAGAGAAAGATTTTTCTGAATTTGATCGAGAAAGGGTTCCTGATGTTCTTTATGTCGGGATGATGGAATATGACGGAGATCTGCATATCCCTGAACATTTTCTGGTAGATCCGCCGCAGATCGACCGTACGCTTTCAGAATATCTGTGTTCAGCGAACGTTAGTATGTTCGCGATCTCTGAAACTCAAAAATTCGGACATGTGACTTATTTCTGGAACGGGAATAAATCGGGATATATTTGTCCCGATATTGAAGAGTATATCGAGATCCCTTCGGATAAAATACGGTTTGATAAAGCGCCCGGGATGAAAGCGGCGGAAATCACGGATAAGACCATAGAATTATTAAAAAGCGGTAAATTCCGCTTTGGACGTCTTAATTTCCCGAACGGGGATATGGTAGGGCATACGGCATCGGAAAAAGCCGTAATAGAAGCGGTAGAGTCGGTAGATGCCTCTGTTCAAAGACTTCTGGATGTTATAAAAGAACTCGGCGGTGTTGCTCTAATTACGGCCGATCATGGGAATTCTGATGAGATGTTTACTATAAAGGATGGTAAACACATACCTAAAACGGCCCATACCCTTAATCCTGTGCCTTTTGTGATATATGATCCTGAGTACTCAGAGGAATATAAGATGCGGGATCTGTCCGAAAGAGGACTTTCTAATGTAGCGGGTACGATCCTCAACCTTCTGGGGTATGAGAATGTAGAAGATTATGATCCATCGCTGGTGGAGCTTAAATAGTCTTGACTATTAGGCCTTAAAATAATACAATTATTCCTCTGATCTTTCGAATATAAAGCCGGAGTGGTGGAATTGGCAGACGCGCTGGATTCAAAATCCAGTGAGGGCAACCTCATGTGGGTTCAAGTCCCACCTCCGGTACCAAAATTCCTGAATAACAGGAATTTTGTGAACAGATATCTTGAAAAACAGATATCTGTTCAGTTCGTTCGGCGCAAAACCATCGGAAATAAATTCCCGTGATTTTGCTTCTCGCGAACTTTTACCGGAATGGGGATCTTCTTGGTGGGGGCGCTTAAGGGATTTCCCACCTCCGGTACCAGTTTGCATGAAATATGTGGGGCTGTAGCTCAGCTGGGAGAGCGCGTGCATGGCATGCATGAGGTCAGGGGTTCGAGCCCCCTCAGCTCCACCATTTCAACAAAAAAGAGGGACTGTCCCGAGTGAGCGCAGCGAACGGGTGGACTGTTTAAAAATATACTTTTTTAGTCTGTTGTGGGCGTAAGTACGCGTTATTGGAATAGTTTACGAAGTTCAAGGGTTTTTACTCTGTTTTTTGTCTGCTTTGTATCATGTATCACACAAAGTTCCCCTTGAACCGGACGCGAGATAACAAAAATGGAGGGGAAAATGGATAAGACGAAAATGGAGGGGTTCGGACCGCATTTGATGCTGGACCTCAGACAATGTAATCAGGAAAAACTAAAAGACTATAGTCTTATATTTAATATTCTGCATGAGCTTCCCAAAAAGATCGGGATGACAAAAATAACTCAGCCGTATGTATTTCCGTATTCCGGCCTTGTTCCTGAAGATAAAGGCATAACGGGAACGGTGATCATAGCGGAAAGTCATATTTCAATACATACTTTTCAGGAGAAAGACTATTGTTTTGTAGATGTATTTTCCTGTAAGGAATTCTCCGTTGAATTCGCCGCGGAATACCTTATAAATGCTTTTGAATCAAAGGAATTCGATAAACACATAGTTCATAGGGGTAGATATTTTGCGATACATCCAGAACTTGAAAAAGTATAGAAACTTCGGAGATATTTCGGGATCATTAACAGAGCTGGATTCGGCACGAATAGTGATCTTGCCGATCCCTTATGATAAAACAAGTACATGGATCAAGGGGGCCGATAATGGCCCCCTTGCTATTTTAGAGGCCTCGCGCGCGCTTGAATTATACGACATTGAAACTGATTATGAGGTTTATAAACACGGTATATATACCTGTCAACCGATTGTAACCGATTCCTCGCCCGAGGAAATGGTGCGGGAGGTCAAAAAAACAGTGCTTGGCCTTTTAGAGGATGAGAAGTTCGTTGTTACTCTCGGCGGCGAACATTCGGTAAGTATAGGCGCGGCGCAGGCTTATGCCGATCAGTTTGATGATATTTCCGTGCTTCAATTGGACGCTCATTCGGACCTGAGAGATGAATATGAGGGGAGCCGATATAATCATGCCTGCGCGATGGCTAGAATTAGTGAAATAGCTCCAATAGCGCAAGTCGGAATAAGGAGTATGGATTCGTCCGAGAAAAGTAAATTGGATAGTAAGAATGTATTTTTCGCCAGGGACATATGCGGGAAAGACGATTGGATAGACAAAGCAGTTGGTTGCCTTAAGCCTAACGTATATGTTACTATAGACTTGGATATGTTCGATCCGTCCATTATGCCGGCAACCGGTACCCCGGAACCCGGTGGTCTTGATTGGTATTCGGTATTACGCTTTTTAAAATCCCTTAGCGAAAATAAAAATGTAGTGGGGTTTGATATCGCCGAACTTTGTCCGATGAAAGACAATAAGATCTCGGACTTTACAGCGGCAAAGCTTGTGTATAAGTTTTTAAGTTATGTGTTTAAAACTAAGGGAAAATGATGAAATTATATAATTTCAATGAAATAGAGGAAACCTGGCAGGACTGGTGGCGCGAGACGGGTCTGTTCAAGGTTGATGAAAAAAACATTAAAGATAAATACTATTGTCTGATGATGTTCCCTTATCCGTCCGCGGCCCTGCATGTCGGTCATGGACGCAATTATATAATTGGCGATGTTGTGGCCAGATATAACATGATGAAGGGGCTTAATGTCCTTACTCCTATGGGCTGGGACGCGTTCGGTCTGCCCGCTGAAAACGCGGCTATCAAAAATGGGATCGATCCCAAAAAGTCTACACTTAGCAATATTAACATGATGAAAGCTCAGTTGGCTTCCTGGGGTGTAAATTACGATTGGGATCGTGAGGTTACTTCATGCATGCCGGACTATTATAAATGGACCCAGTGGATATTTCTGAAATTATATGAAAAAGTACTTGCGTATCGAAAAAATGCTTTCGTTAACTGGTGCTCTTCGTGTAATACGGTTCTCGCGAACGAACAGGTCATAGATGGAGCTTGCGAAAGATGTGATACCGAGGTCGATCAAAAAAGGCTGGAACAATGGTTTTTTAAGATCACGGATTACGCGCAGAAACTTATCGATGACCTGGATAAACTGGATGAATGGCCGGATAAGGTTAAAACAATGCAACGCAACTGGATCGGTCGATCAGAGGGTGTGAATATCGATTTTCCTGTCTGTCATTCTGAGGCCTCGCCTGTCCCGAGTGAAGTCGAGGGGAAGAGCCCGAAGGATCTCAACCTTACCTGTTTTACTACCCGTGTAGATACTATTTATGGCTGTACATATATGGTTCTTGCCGCCGAGCATCCTATGATAGAAGAGCTCATAGCCGATAATCCCGAAAAAGACAAGATAATGAAATTTGTGCAGGAAGTTCGCTCTAAATCACGCATACAACGCGTACAAACAGATACCGAAAAGAGAGGTATCTTTACGGGGCGTTACGTAATAAATCAGGTGAATGGCAGGAAAATACCTTTATGGATAGCCGATTATGTCCTTATGGAATATGGCACGGGAGCCGTTATGGCAGTTCCCGCGCATGATCAGAGAGATTTTGAATTCGCTAAAAAGTATGACCTCCCCGTCGAAGTCGTTATAGATGATCCAAAGGATCATCTAGATGCCGGTAAGTTGACCGAAGCTTATGAGAACGAAGGCGTGCTTACCGCTTCAGCGCAGTTTGACGGAATGAAAAATAAAGACGCGATGGAGTCTATAGCCGACTACATGGAAAAAGAAAAGATCGGCGAGAGAACTATTCACTTCAAACTCAGAGACTGGCTTATTTCACGCCAAAGATATTGGGGCGCTCCCATACCGATGGTATATTGCGATAAGTGCGGTATTGTCCCGGTCCCGGAGGAAGACCTGCCTGTTCTTCTCCCCGAAGGTGTGGAATTCAGGCCCACGGGCGAATCCCCTTTAAAAGAAGCCTCGGATTTTGTTAAGACAACGTGCCCTGAATGCGGAGGAAATGCCAGGCGTGAAATTGATACTATGGATACTTTTGTGGATTCAAGCTGGTACTACCTGAGATATATATCACCGAAGGCTGATGACAAGCCTTTTGAAAAGGCTGACGTGAACGGCTGGTTGCCGGTAGATCAATATATCGGTGGGGTAGAGCACGCGATATTGCACTTACTGTATTCGCGTTTTATTACCAAAGTTCTTTCCGATATGGATTATATAGGCTTTGATGAGCCGTTCAAGCGTCTTTTTACTCAAGGGATGATAGTTAAAGACGGCGCTAAGATGTCTAAATCTAAGGGCAATGTGGTAGATCCGGCTGAACTTATAAAAAAATATGGAGCGGACACGGTTCGTTTGTATACACTCTTTTTAGGCCCGCCGGAAAAAGACGCCGAGTGGTCGGATAGGGGAGTTGAAGGGTCGTTCAGATTTGTAAAAAGAGCATGGAATCTTCTTGAAGTTCTTGGATCAGCGCCTGAGTTTGAGGGGAATAAAGAGGCCTCTCTGGGGCTTTTAAGAAAAATGCATCAGACCATAAAAAAGGTAACAGATGACATAGAGGATTCTTTTCATTTTAACACGGCCATAAGTGCTGTTATGGAGCTTGTCAATTATGTGTACTCCGGGTTGAATGATAACGGCAAAGATTGTTTTAGCAAAAAATGTATGGAAGAAGTAGTAAAGAATATGACGCTTCTCTTGGCGCCGTTCGTGCCGCATATCGCGGAAGAGATGCATAAACAAACCGGTGGAGAGAAGAGCGTTTTTGAGGAAACCTGGCCGTCTTTTAACGAAGATATGTTAGTGGAAGACATTATAGTTATTCCTGTCCAAGTTAATGGTAAACTTCGAAATACCATAGAGATGGCTAGAGGCATTGACGAAGAGACGGTCAGGGAGACCATTTTAGCGGACGATAAAACGAAGCCATGGTTAGAGGGTAAACAGATCCGCAAGTGGATAATAATCCCCGATAAGTTAGTGAATATAGTTGTGCAGTAGCAATAGTAAACACAGTTCGAATTCTTTCCCCGCGGAAATTTTTAACGCTTTTTTATCTTATTCTTAGCCCCGGCAAAACTCGTCCTTGATCAAACAAGTTTGTTCAAGGACTCAAACAGTTGCCGGTAGGTAGTTTGCCTTGCGAACAAGCTGAAAAGGCTAAATTTCCGAGGGGCCCCTTTAATCCGAACTGTTTTTACTGTATTCACTCATTCATCGACGGCTGTATCTGCCGGTATTTCAAGTTCCCGCGAGCTGTCATCCTGAGCGAGGCCCGAAGGGCCGAGTCGAAGGATCTCATAATATTGAATAAACAACATTTTTATTATACTTAACTTTGACTTAAAAGATAAGATATATTGAATAAAAATCAATAAAATGATAAAATTAAGAGCAACAGAAAGATAGTTGACAATAGGAGCAATGGGGACAGCCTCCTTTTGACCAAAAGGAGGCTGTCCCCATTGCTCCTATTGCCAGGAGAGATGAATTATGGAACAAAAATCCGATTATTCTGAAAGAATAGTGCTGATCGGTCTTTGCGTTATATTATTCGCGGGTGCACTGTTCCTGAATGAGAAAGACTCTCTTCAAGTCGAACGGCCGGATCTTATGAAAATTAAAGAGTTCTTGGATGAGAGGAAAATAGTTAATATAAATTCGGCTACTCCCGGTGAACTTACAGATCTTCCCGGGATCGGGAACGTGATGGCTCAAAGGATAGTGAAATATAGAAATGAGAATGGTAGTTTTAGTTTCGCTGATGATCTGTTAAAAATTAAAGGTATAGGCCCGAAGAAACTCGAGAAGATGAAGAGCTACATTAACGTAGGAGTGGCCTCAAGATAACGTAGGAGCGGCCTCCGGCCGCGAACATTATGAAAAAAATTCACAAACAAAATAATTTACGAAAGGCCAGGATATACAATTCGGAATATCCGTACTTTGTAACAATTTGTACCGACAGTGGGCAGGAGTTGTTTGTGGGGAAAAATATTCCGGAATTATTGATAGAGAGCATTAAATGGTTCGCGGATAATTCATTGATACTGAATCTCGGATTTGTGATTATGCCTGATCACTTACATTGGGCGTTTGCTTTAGTAAGGGGAGAAAAATTGGATAATATTATGCGACGATACAAAAATTGTACCGCTCAAAAGAGAAAAGATCTTAAAGATGATGACATTCGGATGTGGCAAAAAGGATGTTATGATCACTTATTGAGGAATGTATAGGATTGTGAAGTAAAACTCAAATATATGCATAACAACCCTGTTCGAAAAGGCCTGGTAGATATCCCAGAGGAATATCTATACTCTACAGCTAATGAGAAATACACGGATATGATAAATTGGGAGTATGTCTGGGGTTTATGAAATATGTTCGCGGCCGGAGGCCGCTCCTACGATGAAAAGGCCGATATTATTGTTGATAATTTCATATTTCGCGGGATTAATAGTTGTCGGGGTGACCGGAATTGCGATAGTTCCCGGGATTACAGTCGTCTTAATAACGTTTATTACTCTATCCGCCGTATTCTCGAAGAAGAAAAAAGTTTTTTATGCGCTTCTATGTGTTTTCTTTTTTTTGTTGGGAATTTTTAGATACTCTTCTGCCGTAACACCGGGCGCGGGGAATATATGTAATTTTGTGTCTGAAGAACCTGAGAGAGCTGTTCTTTACGGAATTGTCGCTAGCCCCGGCGAGCATAAAGGGAAGTCATTTCGGGAACGTTTTGTGTTCCAGATAAAAGCGGAACGGCTGCTTATAGATGGGGAGGAACATAAGGTTACGGGAGGCGTACAAATAGACCTTTATTCTTTGCGCAAGAAGCCCGCATTGGGGAATAGATTGGTTATTGGCGGTAAAATATTTCTGCCAAAAGGGGAAAGCGGACCCGATGGTTTTGACTATAAGGCTTACCTAAAGCGAAATAGTATTTACGCGGTAATGAGATCTTCGGAGGATGATTATTTTTTAAAGGTTGAGACCGGAAAGAACCCGATTATGCAATGCCAGCGATTTCTTTCGGAGGCCAGGACCCAAACGGACAGGCTATTCACCAAATATCTTCATGGTCAGACTCGTGACATTACCCGATCCATAGTTCTCGGCCTGCGTAGTACTCTAACCAAAGGCACAACTACCATATTCAGAAGGACAGGTACGATGCATATCCTGGCGGTAAGCGGTTTGCATATAGGGGTTGTAGCACTGATGTTGATGGGATCTTTGAAACTTATCAAGTGTCCGAAGATGGTAATGTGTTTCCTTGTGATAGCCGGGATATGTTCGTTTGCTGTTTTTACGGGCGCGCGAACATCTTCGATACGCGCCGCGATAATGGCGTCGTTCCTCTTGGTGGGTTTGGCGATGGAATGGAGGGTAGACATAATAAATACACTCATCCTGTCAGCGTTTATAATTACGTTTTTTCTCCCGGGGCAATTATTTCAACCGGGTTTTATCCTCTCGTACACAGCGGTCCTTTCGATAATTTACATAACACCCGTTACGGATCGGATGTTGAGAATCGTAAAGGGCGAAAGGTTTGAAAGCAGGATGGCGAGAATCCGGAGGTACGCGTTAAAGTCAGTATCGGTATCGGTCGCGGTGTGGATAGGTATGGCCCCGGTGATCGCGGCATATTTCAACATAGTTACGCCTTCGGTGATATTGTCTAATCTTGTAGCGATCCCGATGCTTATAGTCGTGATCGGCCTGGGTTTTTCTCTGGCATTGGTTGGCGCGGTAAAGATTCTTGTGCCGATAGCCTTTGCTGTTTCCGGCATCCTGAATTTTTTGATACCACTTTTTTTAAAGACACTCCGGGACATCTCCAGTGTGCCTTTTTCGTTTATCGAAGTGCCCACGCCAAATTGGTTATTTATAGCGGGATACTATGCCGTTCTGGCGGGAGGATTAGTGAGAATTCGTTCAAACTGGTACGCCCGACAGGATTCGAACCTGTGACCCTCTGCTTAGAAGGCAGATGCTCTATCCAGCTGAGCTACGGGCGCTCCAAGTTTGGTGCGGATGAAGGGATTCGAACCCCCACGGTAAAACCACTGGCTCCTAAGGCCAGCGCGTCTGCCAGTTCCGCCACATCCGCATTTATGCATATATAGTGGTCGGGAAGGTGGGATTCGAACCCACGACCCCCTGCTCCCAAAGCAGGTACGCTAGCCAAACTGCGCCACTCCCCGAAATATTCTCAAAATAGAAACCTCATTATAGCAATGCCGTTTTTCGAAGTCAAGAACTGTTCGATATTTACCCGATCCGGGTCTTTTCCGGGCCCTTTCCAGACCTTTCAGAAACTTCTTGTCTGCCAAATAGTACTGTAATATAATAACTTATCTTTTTTATGCAGGGAGTAGGGGCACAGCATACCGTGCTTCCACGTATACGAAATTACAAACAGAGAGGATGTGGCGGGGATGTTTAGAACTTTTCTTGTATTAGTGTTGTGTCTATCTTTTTCCTGCGGTGATGTTTTTGCCCAGGCGAAGGCGGATGACGAGCTTTTGAAAAAGGGTATTTATCTGTTTCGTCAGGAAAACTATGATGAGGCTCTTGACGCTTTCAGCGAGGTGATAAAAAAAGATCCGAAGTCTTCTCTGGCAGAGTACTACATGGCTCTCACGTATAAGAGAACAGAAAACTATGTTGCTTCAAGAGAACATTTCGAGAAATCCTTAAGTTTAACTCCGAAGATCAAAGGCGCGCTTATAGAGTTGGTCGATCTCCTTTACCGTCTTGGGGAATATGACGAAGCTAAGAAATGGATCAAGATTGCGGAAGAGGAAGGTGTACGTCCCGCCCAGACAAAATTCCTTAAAGGTCTTACTCTTCAGAAGAACGGGGAATACGTTGAAGCCATAAAAGCGTTCGCGGACGCTAAAGATCTGGATGATAAGCTGATACAATCGGCGGATTATCAGACCGGTGTTTGTTATCTGAAAATGAAGAGATATTCTGACGCTCGGGATCTTTTTAAAGATGTTTTTGCCGTGGACCCTTATTCGGATATTGCCGAACAGGCTAACACATATGTCGTGGCTTTGGAACGTAAGATCGAAAAAGACAAACCTTTTCATTTTACGGCTAAAGCCGCCTTCGAGTACGATTCTAATGTTATTTTAAAACCTACGGATTCCACTCTTGTCTCGGGGGTGACCGACCAGGATGACACCCGACAGGTATTTGACCTGAAAGGCGATTATACGTTCAAGACGGAAGATAATTTCCTCAGCCTGAAGACAGGATATGGGTTTAAGGTCTCCAAACAAAATGATTTCGGCGCTTACGATCTCGTCGGCCACAACGTTTCGGCCCAGGGTAGTATTTCGTTTAAGAAAGTGCTTGTTACATTTCCGGTGAACTACAGCTATACGGTAGTTAACGAGAAAAATTATCTTTCAAGTTTTACCGCCGGAAACATTAATAATTTCATGTTGGGTAAAACTCAAATGGCGCAGTTAGGCGCGCTCTATACACACGATGACTATTTGCGACCCTCGGCTACCGCAAGTGAAGACAGAACAGGAAATGAGCTTACGGCGATCGCCGGATGGTTCCATTTTTTTAACGGGGGAAAAGGATTTGTGAATTTGAAATACAGCTATAACAAAGATTGGACGAAAGGTGCTAACTGGCAATACTCCGGACATAAGATCAATGCCGGTGTTTTGTATCCCTTTTGGGACAAATTTAAGTTGAGCGTAAATGGTGAAGTGTTCCTGCAAAATTTTGATAATACCCATACGGTTTTTGACAAAAAGCGGCAGGATCAGGTATATACGGCCGCGTCACTTTTGTCTTATGAATTTTTAAAGAATATGGAAGTTCAGGTTCGGTATACATATGTGAACGAAAGATCGAATCTTAGTGTTTATGAGTACGACAGGCACATAATAAGCACGGGTGTACAATATAAGTTTTAGCGGATCCCCGTCTTTCAGACTATGTCAAGATGTAGGGGCTTGATTTATCAAGCCCGTTATATCGGGTTCGATGAATCGAACCCCTACAACATTATTGCAGGCAGCCCGTCGCGAAATGACTTTTGGTACAGTCTGTTCGCGATGGATGACAGACAAGACAATGGAGGTAATATAATGAAGAGTATAAAACTGGTCGTAGCGGTAGCGGTTTCGCTGTTACTCGCGTTTCCTATGAGTGTTCTTGCTGATGTGGTTGGTACGGTTACTTGCATCGAAGGCAGGGTTGATAGACTGGATATAGAAGGGGATAAGTATCTTCCTCTCGTAGTAGGCGAGGATATCTCAGTCGGCGACGCGATAAGAACAAAGAGTTTTTCTAAAATGGAAATTTCTTTTGAGGATAATTCTGTTGTTCAGCTGGGTGATAGCTCTCAGATCAGGATCAAGGATTATACCGTGGGTGATGATGGATATAGGAAAAGCAGCGCCATAGATCTTGATAGAGGCAAGATACGTGCTATTGTGTCAAAAACTCCGGAGTTAACGCCGTTTGATATCAACACACCAAACGCATCCGGTTTTGTTAAAGGATCCGATATTTTCGTATCGTTCCTGCAGTCATCCACGAATGTATTGGTGACGGAAGGGACATTTACAATGGCCAACCCGACGTTTCCTGATGATCGTATAGACGTGAATCCCGGTATGACTTCGCTGGTGCCTTACAACGCGCCCCCCAAAGATCCGCGTGCTTTTTTGCCATCGGAGAAAGCAAAATACGAAGATGCAATTAGTCCCATTGTTAAAAAAACCGAAGGCGTAACGGAGAAACATTTCACCAAAGCTACGGTTTCCAAAACGTCCGGTGAGGTTAGAGTGCAGTCCAAAGGCACAAAAGAGTGGAAGGTGGTAACGAAAGATGTTGTGCTGAACGTGGGAGATCGAGTCGAAACGGGTAAAACCGGGAATATTCAGATAGTTTTTGATAACGGCCTTATCATAGAGCTACGCCCAAATACGCAACTTATTATTGTGAAGCTTAATCGTAACCCGAAAACAGGTGATTACGAAAGCATATTTGAATCAAAATACGGTAAGCTTATAGCCAAACTTCAGAATAAACCTGCCACGTCTACGTTTCAGGTTAAGACTCCGCATGCGGTATGCGGTATACGCGGAACGATAATGTATCTTGATATCCTGCCTAATGCTACCAGAAGTTTTTTTGAAGGTGGTGAAGGTTTTGTGGCGGACGCCGCTACAGGCACGGCAAGAATAATACAGTTGGGAACTACCGCAACGACAGATGGTCAGGGGAATACGACAGAATCTGAGACTACCGATGAGGAACGTTCCGGATTCGGTAGTGGTTTTGGTTCTGAGGGTGGCGATGAATACGGTTATTCAGGCGGAGGAGGTGGTGATCCCGCTGGTGACCCTGATCCGGATCCGGCTCCGGCACCGGATCCCGCGCCGGTAGACCCGGACCCATCGGGTGGTGATGACCCCACAGGAGGTGATGTCGGAGACAATATTACGAACGATATTATCGTTGACTTGACCAACCAGGAGCAGATAGTTCCGGTGGTGATAAATGATGAAAATACCGGCCCTGTTGATGTGAGAGCCGATTATAACGGCACATATGGGTGTTACGGCTCTTTCGCGGCCGATCCGGAAAGTTGGGTGAGAGGCGTAATATCGGGTTCAACCAGCGGTGCTCCATGGATGGGTATCTATCCGGCGGCGTTTGCGGGGGAATACTTCAATCCGAACGGATTAGACCTTTTTTGGGGTGAACTCGAAGGTGAAGGCTCGGACGGTGGAAGCATATACGGGCGCATGGTCGGCGCTTCCGGTGATGCGCATGGAACGGAAACAGTGCTAGCGTCCCTATATGTGGATCCGTCCAATACGACGGGATGGATCTTTAACGGTAATGACACTTCGGATGTCTTCTTTATACCCGTTACAGAAAGCCCTGTCCCGGCGGAAAATTTGCTGGATTCGATAAATGAAAGCGATGTGGAAACCGAATTGTGGTTTGATTTTTATAGAGATGAAGGCTATTTCGAAGGTGAATGCGAGGTCAATCAAATAAGCATCGACAGAGAAAACTGGGGTATATGGGAAGGTATTTTTAGCGCGTGGTATGACAACCCTGAAGGCATTGAGAACTGGACCGGTGTCAATATAGATGAGGCATTTGGTTCATGGCAGTATGGCCTTTTGATGGAAAGAAGAGTGTTGTCAGCACGAGTGATGGATTTTGACGGATTCGGCGAGGGTTATTCCATCACTGTTGTTGAGGGGATAGATGATCTGGAAGGATTTCTCCGAATGGATGTTATGGGGATGTATCTGGATTCTTACAGTCTTAACACTATGTATGGGACTATCGTGGGTACGTATGAGGCTAGAGATGGTTATTATTTCGAGGGTGTTGGCGCGGGAGGATGGAGTCAAAGTCCGCTTGCGTGGAGTGCGGAAGTGGATGCGTATTATCACTATCTCGATTATGGTGAGATTACTAGTGACGATTGTGAGTACGTTCATGCCGGTTTAGCGGGCGCTGTAACTTCACCGTTCGTTTCGCCCGGGACTCCGGTCGCGATCACCCTTATGGGGGAGACAGAACCCTATGGGTATATTTCATGGTGGGGGTATGTGTCCGAAAATGAGATGAGCGATGGTAGTGTTCTTCCCGACGGTTTTATCGGGGGGCGCACGAATTCCTGCGAGGGGATGCTTGCCAGTTTGTATATAGACGGCGACGGTCATGCCGGAACATTGTGGGGCAACTTTGACGGTGAATATTATGAGAATTTTGACATGTGGATGGCGACGGGAAGTATGACCGCTACGCAAAGAACCGTAGGGTATGACCCAGGGAGCTATGACACGGATGTTTACTATATGGATGGCGATATATACGGAGACTTTAATGATACGGGAGGGGAGATCTATTCTGACTATGGGATATACGGTGTGGCATATGGAGAACTGGGCGCGTACACAGCGTGGTTGATCAATCCCGAAACGGGTGATGCTGAACCGTGGGGTATATACAATATTGAACTTGGTGGTTATTTTGACTATCCAGATACATCGGACGACTGGACTCTTTATCTTGGTTGTGATAACGGTGAATGGCGTGATCTGGATCCGGATGAAAGATGGTTTGCGACCGTAGAAGGCAGTCAGTGGTCGGATCAAAGAATAGCGGGTACCTTATACGGAAGATATATGACTTCCAGGGTGCTGGGGACTATCAGCGGCGAAGTTCTCGGAAGCTATGATACGGAAGATTATGAGTCTTGGGAGGCGATAGCTCTCGGGGTGTTTACGGAAGAACCTCTTTCTCACCGTGGAAAAATCGAAGATGGTGAATTTTACGCGTTTACATTTGATGGGAGAATGGAATTCGGATTGAATCCGGAACCCATCGGAGACATGAATGGTGTTATGGGTGGTGTGGGATCCTTGTGGTCGGGAGCGGATGACGTAACGTTATTGGGGTCGAGCCAATTGTATGATAGTCTATCTTCTTGTGTGTGGAGGGCTCCTGTGTATAGTCGTAATGATGGAAGAATAACTTACACTACTTATGATGGCGGCGCTTACTATGGTTTCCTTCTCGGTTCACAGCGTGAGACTGAGATTGAAGGGGTGATGAGAGCACTGTACTTAGGACCGCCTGACGAGGATGGGAATATGGACGTTGGATTTGTTTCCGGTGATTTTTCCGGGGTGAATGCTCCCGATCTGGATATGTTCTGGATGGAAGGTTCCCTAGAGACAAATAGTATGGGTGTTTTTACGGAAATGCCGGGGATATCATCACCTGAAGATCTGTACTTTTATTTCTCCGAGAACGATGAAGAGAGTTTCTTGGCCGGGGTAGGTGTTTGCCTGGGGGATCCGGAAGGAGAATCTGGAAACGTCGCTTTTGGACTGATCACTGGAGATTCTCTTTCTTTTGATGATCTTGGCTGGGGAATTTGGGAAAGCACTTTTATGGGGAGTTTTGTGGGCATAGATCCTGTTCCGGCATGGGATATGCCGCTTACCGGAGTAATATCCAATCTTGGATTTAATGAATTTGACCAGACGTATGGACGTACATATTTTACCGGTGAGATACAAAGCACGGAATGGTTGATGGACGGGCGTCTTGCGGGTGATTTTGATGGTGTATGGTTAAGTATTGATCGATATCTCGACGATGGTGTGCCGTTGTTGTCATGGGGGACGATGTCCGGTGATGTTGTCGGCAGTAACGAATATATTGAAGCCGGTGAAGAATTTGTCGGTACCTGGCAGGCCGCGGGCGCCGGAGAATGGGTAGAAGTAGATCAGCTTTTAGATCTGACCGATCTTACTTCTCAGATCGAAGGATTGGCGGAGTTTGATGTTTTTTCTATTCCCATTACAGAAGTGTTGCAGGGGATAGGATCTGGCGGCATAACTGATGCTGTAATGGATCTTGCTATGTACGGTGCGGATTCGGCCCTTACCGGGATATGGGCGGCTATCATAAGCGGGACGTATACCCCCGGAGCTGTAGAGGCGGGATCTTGGGGCGTTGATTTTGCGACGGGTGATGGTTCGTCTGTTGATCTTAATGGCATGCAGTGGAGTGACAATCAGTGGACCGCGAGCGTAGAGGGGTCTGTAGCCGGAAGAGTTCTTGATGGTACCGCTGTGGGGACGTATGATGACGTCGGTAATTTTAGCGGAGCGGGTGCCGGTATGTGGATAGATGAAAGTATATCCGAGATGACAGAAGGTTTTCCGGGAAACGCGAATATGCGTCAACCGACATAACAGAATAGATGAAGACCTAAAATATTATTGTTGAGGCTAAAGCTGTGCTTCGACGTCTTAACCATGGGAGTATTAAATGCGAAACAAAGCTTTATTGTTTTGTGCAATGTGTATATTGGTCTCGATATCCGTGATCGGCTGCGGCAAAAAATCGCAGGATAAGGTTCTTGCTACCGTCAACGGTGAACCGATACGTGCCGCTGAGTTTAATCGTTCATTGGCGATGAACTTTAAGAGAGATCCCTCTTTTAGTCTTACGCCGGAGACATTAGAGAATCAAGTTAACATGCTTATAGATAGAAGGCTCCTTATACAGGAAGCACGGAAGAGAGAGTTGGATCAGACTGATCGATTTATCAGCACGATAAAGACGTTCTGGGAACAGACACTTATACGGGACCTTATGGCTGAAAAAGATCGCCAAATGAAGGAATCGGTATTTGCCTCGAAAGATGAGATCATAAATTTTTATGATAAGTTGGCAAGCAAGAAGACTTTTAAGGTATTTAAAAGCACTGATAAGGTTCTTGTCTTGGAATTTTTCCGGGCAAATCCCGCTTCGGTTGAATGGCAGGAAAAGATAGGACCGATAGGCTATGATGAGATTTCCTCGGATCTCTTGCGAGAGGCATTTGTTATACCCAGAGGCCAGATGAAGGTTTTTAAAAATGACGGTTCATACTATATCTTTTATGTCTCTGATGAGAAAAAAGTTTCAATTTCTCCACTCGCCGACATAAGAGAAGATATAAAGAAAAAGATAATAAACGCTAAAAAGCAAAAGATGTTCGACGCCTGGTTGAAAGAGGTAAGAGGCGAATCCGAAATAAAGATGAATGAAAACGTATTGAAGGGGATAAGCCATGATAAAAAGTAGACGCAAAAATTATTTTATAAACAAAAAGTTTCAATCCAGTTTTTTTATGAAGTTCGCGATACTGCTTTTTATGGAAGCTGTTTTAATTTCCGGTCTGTTCATGTTTATTTCCCGGGGCACGTTGACGACCGCGTACCGCGGCGCGGAACTTACTATTCAGAAAACCGGCGCGTATTTTCTGCTGGATTTCGCGGTGATAGCGGTTATGGCCGGATTGGGGATCGGTATCGCCGGAGTATTTGTGTTCATGTATCTGACTCACAGGATCGGCGGTCCGCTTTACAAATTTGAAAAAACACTCACCGAAGCTACCCGGGGGGATGTCGCGCAGCGAATGCGGCTCAGGGAGACCGATCAGCTGCTTGATCTGGCGGCGCGGATAAATGCCTTTTTGCAGGAAACAGATAGCCGTGTTTCAGGCATAAAAAACGATATAAATAAAGTACTGGATCGTATTGAAAAAGATCCTTCCGATCAGAAAAAAATAAAAGAACTTGTTTTGAAGATGAAATCTTCCTTGGAATATTTCAAAACTTCTAAATAATGGTTGTTTAAAAATGTTTGTTCGTGGGCAGAGCCCGTTCCTACGTTAAAAGAATGAGAAAAATATACCACTTAAGTCGTCTTCGAGTTGTTTCTGTTGTATTAGTGTGTCTTTCCGTTTTGTCTGTCCGTGCCTACGCGGAGCCTCAAAGAGTATTGCAAACGAATTATTGCGATATCCGCTATTCAAGCGATAAAGCTCTCAGTGACTTTTTTTGGCGTATAAGCGGAAGAAGATTTGATCTTGAGACTGAGATGATCTTTGCCCGCTCGAAGGTCGATAGGCTGATCGACCGTGTGCAGGCTATACTGGATATGTTCCCGGACAACCTTCATATAAAAATAGAACTTCACGAAAAATACAAGCGGGGCCTGATCGCCGCGTACTATCGCAAAACAAATAAAATTGTTGTTTACGCTGACAAAGTTACGGATGGGATATTAGCGCATGAGGTCGCGCACGCGATAATATGTCGTTATTTTGGATCGCCGCCGCCCGTTAAGATGCAGGAGATCCTTACCCAGTACGTTGATAAGCATCTGTGGGACGATTATTAATGATTATAGACGATAACGCCAAATTCATCGAGGAAATAGCAAAATATCTTACAGATAAATTGCCGATCAAACTAGGGGTGAATAAAAAGAACGAGCTAGTAAGGCTGGTTTATGAGATCTCTCGCGCACGTGATCTATCCGTATCTGAAGTTATCTCCAAATGTGATATTGAAAAAATTATTGAGGACGGGCCCGGTGAACTTTTTCATAAGGTTAAAAACGCGCTTATAAAGGAAAGATATCCCTCGGTGTCGTCTTCCGACGATCTTCACATTATGCCTGTCAAAATAGGGGTCTCTCGCGATGAATGTGATCTTTGGGATCTTGGTCTGGAGCCGAAGGCTATTTATATTGAGGAAAGCATTCGGGACGTTGATTGGACAAAAACTTTTGTTGGCAATTTTCCCGGAGTTGAAATCGTTCCGCTCGAGGACGCGAAGAACGCGTTTAGTTCTTTGCTGAAAAAAGATCCGATAGATGTTTATAATTCACGCAGAGAAAACATTTTTCTTATTGAGAACAAAGCGGCATTTACAAAAATATGTCCATGTACTAAAGGATGCGTGAGATGTGGTTACTGGGTGCTCAATATAGGGTTTGGATGTCCCATCGATTGTTCATATTGTTATCTGCAAAACTATAGCAATGTCCCCGGGATCATGCTTCCGGCCAATATCGAGGATTATTACGAGTATATACGGCAAATGGATAAAGTTATCGTGGGCAGAACAAGGATAGGTACCGGTGAATTCACCGATTCATTAGCTTTGGATAAATATACGGGTTATTCCTCGCGACTAATACCGTTCTTTAAGGATACCAGGAACCTGGTTCTTGAATTGAAAACCAAGGTAAGTGAGATCGACAATGTGCTGGAACAGGATGCGCATGACAATGTCGTTATATCTTGGTCGATCAATACGCGCAGGATATCGGAAAGCTACGAAAAAGGCGCCGCGGATATGTCTAGCCGCATAAAAGCCGCTCAGCGAGCGGCTCAGAAGGGGTATAGGGTTGGATTCCATTTTGATCCGATAGTGTATTACCTAGGGTGGGAGGACGAATACAAAGCTATTGTTAAGGAAATATTTTCCTGTAACGAGATAAAACGCAATACTGCCTGGATAAGTTTAGGTACGCTGCGTTATACCCCGGGGCTGAAACAGACCGCGGAAATGAGATTTTCGGATAATCAAATGTTCTATGAAGGTGAATTTATGGAAGACGTCGATGGAAAATTGCGCTATCCGCGTAAAGTGCGTATAGACATTTACAATAAGATGATAGATTGGATAAAGTCGTTTAACGCTTTGTGCTGGGTGTATCTCTGTATGGAGCAAAAGGAAGTATGGAGCGCGGTGGATATAGACAGTGGTACCGTGCTCAAACATGCGAAGAAATAGGGGACAGTTCACGCGCGGTACCCCTGCCAATCGTGTTGTGTCGTAATTTGTTTTGCGGATGGCCGTATATAAGATATTGTAGGGGTTCGATTTATCGAACCCGAGATAACGTGCTTGATGAATCAAGTCCCTATATTATGACACGATCTGAATACCAATGAAGACGGAAGGAACGTAGGGGGCTCCGGCCCCGAACAATCAATTATGAAAGATTTACGTGCGATCGACAGGAAACTGAGTCAGCTTTCAAGGGAGATAGATTTTTACTCACATTTGACTCCGCAGAATCACGTTGAGGAAGAAAAAAAGTTCTTTGACTCCCTGGGCAAAGACAAAGCATATAATCCTGTTTATGAATATGGCGATAGAAACTTTGATGCGCAGAGAGAGTGGCTTGTAAAAGCCACATCCGGTATTGAGAATGACGGAGCTATCGGGTCTTTATTTTTGAGTCATATAGACTTCATGTTAAGTCAGTTGGATCTATTGGATTGTGGAGATGAAGATTTTACGGATATGTCCGAGGTGTTGTTTGGACTCCCGGAGAAAAGCACACTTGAAACGGCTTTAAGCATATTGACTGAAAGCAAAAAAACCGGGTATGTCTTTCCAGCGGAGAATATTACTCCGGAGGAAATGGCGTCAGTCATAAGAAAAGAGCTTATGGCCAGGAAGATCGCGTGGCAAGTAAAGGTGACGGATCATATTGTTCCTAAAATGACCGTTTCGGGAAAACATCGGGCGATATATGTCAACGCGAGTATTAATTATACTCCTGAAGAGATAGAACGTCTTAAGGTTCATGAGATAGATGTGCATGTTACGCGCGGAGAGAATGGCGCGATACAATAGTTTAAGATCTTTGCCGAGGGGATAGCCGGTTATAACGAGACTGAAGAGGGACTGGCGATATTCTGTGAACATGCCGCGGGCGTACTTAAAGCGGATACCCGGCAAATGAAGATTTACGCGGCACGAGCGATCGCGGCGGATCTTTCTGCGAAAGGATCTTTTTATGAGGCATTTGAGGCCTTGAGGAAATTTTTTCCGGATTATATGGCGTACCGTTTAGTAGAGAGATCCAAGCGGGGGATGCGGGATACTTCCGCGAAAGGAGGGATAACAAAAGGCTCTCATTACATAAGCGGATGGAAAAAAATTAGTGATTTTATTGAAGATGGCGGAGATATAAGTATACTGTATGTAGGGAAAATTGCCTTAGATGACGTTGAGGTCATAAAAAAACTTCTTGATGAAGGGGTTTTAAGGCCGCCCAAGTATTTGCCGATGCAATAACGTAGGAGCGGCCTCCGGACGCTCCTACGTTATTGCGTGGTTTCTTGAACTCGATAGCTGAAAGCTCTAAATATGAAAAATATTTCAGAATATTTACATGATAAGTACGGTGCATGGGGATGGGTAGGGCAGCGTGCGCATGACGCCAGCGGTATCAATAGCGTATTTCCTTTGGATTTTATTGTTAGCTGTGATTATGGCGCTGACACACCTTTATATTTCGCGAAAGAAGATGTCTTTTCCATGGAAAAAAATAAACTGATACGTAAGGATTGGTCCAATGAAGACCTGAATGCCAGTTTGCAAGGTGCCCAAGGCCGTGATATTTTTGACAGATGGAACGAATACAAAAAGCCGGTAAACCTTCTTTGTTACCGCTCTATAGGTCGGTTGGAAACTTCTACAAGCCGTCTCAAGAAAAAGCCACGCATATTCGCTATGCCTGAGCGAATGAAAAGAAACTTTGATGATAAGATTTTGTTGCATAGGATCCTTCCCGAGCTTTCGCTTCCGCGGATTCCCGGTGAAATAGGTAAATTATCAGAATATACTTTCAACTTTTTGCGCAGGGAACTTAAGCTTCCGTTCGTTGTGCAGTTCCCGTATGGGTCGAGCGGGCATTTTACGTTTGTTATTCGGGAAGAATCTGAATATAAAAAGCTCAGAAGTAAACATCCAACCTCGACGGTTATCATAAGAAAATATATCAATGGGTTTTCTCTTAATGTAAACGCTGTTGTTATTTCCGCCAAGGGTGGGGTGAAAGTTGCCGGTTCATTCCCGTCGATTCAGATAGTAGGGGTGCCTGAATGCAGCAATTCCAGTTCATCTTACTGCGGCAATGACTATGCCGCGGCGCAGACCCTTGATAAACACATTATTGATCAGGTAGAAGATCAGCTCCAGAGAATAGGCATCTGGATGGGGGGGGAAGGCTATCGAGGTATTTTTGGCATGGATTTCATGGTAAAGGACGGAAAGATATACGCGGTTGAAATAAATCCGCGATTTCAAAATTCAACAGGCCTCTATACCGCTTTGGATAACCTGAGACGTCCCAAAAAACGCACGCTTTTTCTTTTGCATATAGCGGAATTATTGCAGGATAAAGATAAAGAACTCAGGGAGTATGTACGTACTTTTCCGTTCAGAGATCTTATGCGGCCCTTAGAAGGAAGTCAGATAATTGTGCACAATAGGAGCAGAAGGGCCATTGTGGCGGGTGAACTTTTGCCCGGAGTTTATAACGCTGATAGCCGCGGGTTGAATTTGCGCAAAGAAGGCGCGACGCTCAATACGTGCGCGAGCCGCGGAGACATCCTGATAACCTGTGGTGTGCCGAGGCCATTAACGGTTATTGAGCCTGACGCGGCTATTTGTAAGGTACAGATGCTTAGAAATGTCCTGAATCCCGGGAATAAAAGAACTTTGACTCCGGAGGCTAAAAAGATAATCGCCGGAGTTTATAATAAGTTGGAGCTTAAAGCCACCGGAAAGGTAGTGATGCGTAATGCGTGATGAGCGATGTCTTACCCATTACGCTGTACGCTACGCGATGTATGTAACAAACAGGTGATAGGTGGTAGGTAGCAGGGAGACAGCGCTCTTTCTTGTCATTGCGCTCACGTTGTTCGCTCGCAATCAGACTGTGTCGCAAGTCACTTTGTGAAGGATTGTGTGCAATATATTATATCGGGCTTGATAAAGCAAGCCCCTACATTATTACATAGTCTGAATGACAGCGGAAATGTGAAGCAAAAAACGCAACAAACACGAAGCCATGATACAACGCGATCCAAAATATTATACTGCCGGAAGTAAAGCGAACGATCCTGAACAGGCTCCGCTCTACCTTAGGGCACTTGTCTTTGATGGTCCTGAAGCCGATCTTAATCTTGATCTTGTAAATAAATTCAATGAGCATATGAGGGAAAAGGATATGTTCCCCGGTTGCCGGATAAAGCCGGATCGAGACAACACTGTTAAAGTCCCGTCCAAGATAATCGTTCTGAACGCGTCGCATGATAACCTTCCCACTTCATATGAAACCGGACGTATATTTGAGGATTTTTGCGCACGGAATGGGTATAAGATATCTGTAAAGGTTGTAAATACTCGTGATGAATTAATGAAAGAGGTTAAAGGGGCTCCAGACGAAATTCTCATAATGAGTCAGTGTGTTGACAAGTACGTTTATGACGTCACCTTGGCCGGGGAGCTTGAGAGATCAGGAGCAGTGATAGTCCCGGGTAAAGTAACGGCTCCGGGAGGCGTTTTTTCGGACAAAGACAGCACTTATAGCTTGTTGTCCGATGCCGGGAAACAATGGGGCGAGGTAGCCAGGTATAGAAAAGTGCTTGTTGATAGTAGAAGTGTAGAAGAAGTCGTTCAGGATATCTTTAATGCCGTCGATGAGCTTGTCTCAGAGACGGGAGACGAGACCTTTTTCATCAAACCGCATGAGGGTGGCGGTGGTCTTGGCGGTTTTCGTATAACGAAACGGAAAAAGGGATATATTATACCGGACCTTTCAAAGGTGACCGGTGATGATGGAGATATCCATCCTACATTTATTGACTTTGATGATACGAGCGACGCTAAATTGCGGGAGCTTCTCTGGATATACAGGCTTTTTTCCAGAGACGAGAAAATGGCGGAAAATTATCTCAAAGTTGATCTCCCCATAAAAGACGCAGATGACGCGGAAGCTATAAAGATCTTAAGGAAATATCTTCAGGATATAGGAGAAAAACAAAAGGCTAAGCTTAATCGGATGATCATGGAGAAGGGTGAGGCTGCTGAGCTTTTAGCCGGATCAATAAAGATGTTCGAGAAAAAGTTTAACAGGCGTTATAATCCTCTGGTCAATGAGCACCTTGATTTCGGGTTATGGGGTCTAAGGGCGCATTATAGATTGACGGAACATGGTCCGCAACTTGAAACTATTTATCATAGGGTTTTTCAGCTGGGGTTTACAGAAGAAGGATTAGGCTATGTTGGGGCTGACAATATCTCCAATAAACAGACCGGAGAACTTGAAATAACAAGATTGGGTCCGATCAATGAAATAATGCTGGAATCGATAGGCGGTAAAAACGCGCTATTTGAGGTGTTGCTTAAGGGAGCGAAAGCGCTTGTTATATTAGCCGGGCTTGTTTCGCCCGAAGAAAGAAATCGTGTGCCATTGCGTGTGCAACTTGACTTGGCAGCTGTTTCGAAACGCATAGGCGAAGGTAATGCGGATACGGCAAGGGGTCTTTCGATCGCGTCTCGCTGGGGTGAATTTATGCGTAATACGAGTGAGTGGCTGGAAGACGCTTTAGTGTATTATAGCTGGAAGAAGGGGAAGCAATGAATTCTCTTTGGATCGTAGTTATAGCCGCGGTAGCATTTGGTGCCGCGTATAAATTTTACGGAAACTTTATTGCCCTGAAGATCTTTCAGGCAGATCCGGAAAATACGGTTCCCTCCGAAGAATTGCGTGATGATGTGGATTATATTCCTACAAACAAAGAAGTTCTTTTCGGTAATCATTTCGCGTCAATAGCCGGTACCGGGCCTATAGTAGGACCGGCTATTGCTATCATATGGGGATGGGTTCCTGCGCTTGTGTGGATAATTCTAGGATCTATCTTCGCCGGTGCGGTACATGATTACGCGGCGCTCATAATGTCGGTAAGACATAAAGGGAAATCCATAGGTGAGCTATCCAGAAATGTTATAAATCCCAGAGTCAGGGCGCTTTTTCTTTTCGTTATATTGTTTGCGTTGTGGGTGGTTGTCGCCATTTTTGGAATGGTGATAGCGGTAATATTTAAAATGTACCCCCAAGCGGTATTCCCGGTATGGATACAGATCCCCATAGCGGTTACTGTCGGTTGGCTAGCCTACAAAAAGAAAATGAATATTACCATGTTGTCCATTGTAGCTGTTATACTGATGTATTCCTCTATATTGGTCGGGGTGAATATGCCTATCAGTATGCCGAGTATAGGTTTTCCGCATCCCATGTCACTTTGGATAATCGTCCTTTTCGCGTACGCGTACATCGCCTCGGTGCTTCCTGTTTGGAGTCTTCTCCAGCCAAGGGATTATGTTAATTCACATCAATTAATTATCGGACTTGTATTGATGGGGCTGGGGGTATTTGTTGCGAGACCCGAAATAGTAGCGCCGGCTATACAACTCGCGCCAAAAGGCGCGCCGCCGATAATACCATTTTTGTTCATAACTATAGCCTGTGGCGCTATATCAGGGTTCCATTCGCTGGTTTCCTCGGGGACAAGTTCTAAACAGCTTAAGAATGAAAAAGATATTCGTTTTATTGGTTATGGTGGTATGCTTACCGAAGGTATGCTGGGGGTTCTGGTTATTGTTGCGGTTTCCGCCGGAATAGGGATGTATGTTAAAGGCGAAGGCGGTCAGTCTTTAACGGGATTTGCCGCGTGGAATCACCATTATTCCAGCTGGTCGGCGGCTCAGGGGCTTACAGCTAAGGTAACGGCATTTGTTAATGGGTCTGCCAACATGATGAAAGCCATCGGAATACCGCATAAATATGGACAGGCCATAATCGGAGTTTTGATAGCTTCGTTTGCGGGTACTACGTTGGATACCGCAACGCGTATACAGCGTTATGTTGTTACGGAACTTGCTGTGGAGTATAAGATCAAATCACTGGAAGGAAGGTATACCTCAACCGCGTTCGCCGTTATAGCGGCGGCTCTTTTAGCTTTTTCGCAGGGCGGGGGAAAAGGGGCGCTTATGTTGTGGCCCATATTTGGAACAAGTAACCAGCTTTTGGCTGGTTTGGGGTTTCTTGTCGCTTCGGTCTACCTTGTAAAGCGAAAAGTTAAAGTATGGCCCGTGACCATACCCATGGTGTTTATGATAATAATATCAAGCTGGGCGATGATGGTAAACCTTATGCGTTTTATTACTTCTGGTCAATGGCACCTGGTTGTGATAAGCTCATTAATGCTGTTACTTGAAGTATGGATGATATTTGAGGCGGTTATTTGTATGAAAAATGCGCGCGCCTGTAGCTCAGTTGGATAGAGCAACTGGCTTCGAACCAGTAGGTCGCAGGTTCGAGTCCTGCCGGGCGCGCCAATCAACTTTGTTGATCGGCTGAAAACATCTTTGTGGAGAAATTATGAAGATTACAATAGCGCAACTCAATCCTATTGTAGGGGATATTGACGGAAACCTAAAGAAAACAAATGATGTTCTGGCTGAATACGGAGGAAAGACGGATCTAATAGTTTTCCCGGAGCTTTTTTTGACGGGCTATCCTCCTCGAGATCTGTTAGAAAAACCGGATCTTATTGGTAAAGCGCAGTTTGCGATTGGTAAGATTGCCGACGTATCAAAACATTATCCTGATACCGGAATACTTGTTGGCGTACCGATGCCCGGCTAAAATCATACAGGTAAAAAACTTTATAACTCGGCTGTTTTGGTCTATCAAGATAAGATCGCCGGAGTACAGCACAAGTCGCTTTTGCCCGCGTACGACGTATTTGATGAGACAAGATATTTTGATTCGGCACTCGAGATCGATGTTATCCCGTTCAAGGGCGAGATGCTCGGTGTATCTATTTGTGAAGACATGTGGAATGATCCTCACCTTTGGCCGGGCAGGCCCTATGCTTTTGATCCGGTAGAAAAGCTTGCCGCCAGAGGCGCTACAGTGCTTATAAACCTTTCAGCGTCACCATTTTACTCGGGTAAGGAAGAAGACCGTCTCAGGCTTATCCAGAATCACGCGAAAAAACACTCCGTTCCTTTTGTTTTTGTGAACCAAGTTGGCGGTAATGATGAACTTGTGTTCGATGGTAGAAGTATAGTTGTGGATGGTAAAGGTGCCCCCGTAGAGATAATGTCATCTTTTTGTGAAGAAGTGCAAACTGTTGATACGACCGAGTCAGGAAAGAAGGATCTATATGTTCCACAGGAAGAAATAGCGGCTGTTCATGACGCTCTTGTTCTCGGAGTTAAGGATTATTTAAGAAAATGCGGATTCACCAAGGCCATTATTGGTCTTTCAGGTGGCATCGATTCGGCTGTTACATGCGCGATCGCGAAGGAAGCACTGGGCTCGGAGAATGTTTTAGGTGTTGCGATGCCGTCAGTTTATTCCGCGCAGGAAAGTGAAAGTTATTCCAGAAAGCTTGCTGAAAACTTGGACATTGATTTTAAGACTGTCGCGATCTCTGAAATATATGATGCTTATCTTGGAAGTCTTGAGAAAGAGTTTGAAAGTAGAAAAAATTGTTCGCGGCCGGAGGCCGCTCCTACGGAAGAGGAGGTTGGAGTTGAGCTTCAGAATATTCAGGCGAGAATAAGAGGTAATATACTTATGGCGTTCTCTAATAAATTCGGCCACCTTCTCCTTACTACAGGAAATAAAAGCGAGCTTGCCGTCGGGTACTGTACTTTGTATGGTGACATGGCGGGTGGTCTTGCCGTTATCTCGGACGTGCCCAAAACCATGGTATATGAGTTAGCTGAATATTTGAATAGGAATAGCGAAGTAATTCCTGAGGAGATAATTACTCGCGTGCCTTCAGCTGAGCTAAAACCAGATCAGACAGACCAGGATACTCTCCCGCCTTACGATATTCTGGATAAAATACTCATGAATTATCTGGAAGATGGATATTCTGCTGAAAGGCTTATTGGCTCCGGATTTGACGCTCAGACGGTGAAGTGGGTGATAGGCGCTGTGAACGAAAATGAATACAAGCGTCGGCAGGCTCCACCGGGACTTAAGGTTACGACTAAGGCGTTCGGCATTGGGCGACGGATCCCCATCGCGGCAAAGTACTGATTATTCCATTACATAAGGGGCTAGTTGTGTATACTTCCTCTACAATTTCCTCTTTATGTCTAACATATTGCAAACTTCGCGCATGGAATCATGATTGTACCGTTTAAGAAATTAGCTTTGTAAGTGTCCCCGGGGATGGATTTTAGTCCACGGCCAGAGGCCGCTCCTACGATACGTGTCGCGTGCTTTCCCCACATAAAATATTGCATTTTTTGGTCTTTCATGATATAAAAAGAGGCCGTTTTTAAGGGGTTTGATGCGGGTGGATAAACAAGCTAAGGAGATGATATAAATGGCTAACGAGAGAGTATTCAAAAGACATAAGAATAATCCTATCATAACCGCTAGTGCGGTTCCAAGAGCTAATAGCATTCACAATAGCGCTATTGTACCTTTTGAGGACGGATATGCGGGTATATTCAGGGTCGATGAAGTGGATTTTAATTTCACTATGCATGCTGGTAGAAGTAAAGACGGTATTAACTGGGATATTGATCCTGGCGTTATTAAGATGGAATGCGACAATCCGGATATCTCAATAAACGCAATGACTTATGACCCGCGTTTGACAAAAATTGATGATACTTTTTACTTTACATGGTGTATTGATTCATCTAACGGGCCGTGCATAGGCCTCGCGACCACTAAAGATTTTAAAGTTTTTCAGCAAATGGAAAACCCGCTTCCTCCGTCTAATCGAAACTGTGTTATTTTCCCGAGAAAGATAAACGGTGAGTTTGCCATGTTACACAGGCCTAGTGACCGCGGACACACGCCTTTTGGTGACGTGTTTTTTAGTACAAGTCCTGATCTTGTGCATTGGGGTAAACATCGATTTGTTTTTGGTACGCTTCCCTCAAGTTGGCAGTCTACCAAAATCGGGCCGGGCCCGGCACCTATTGAGATTGATGAAGGGTGGCTTCTTATCTATCACGGTGTATGGACAAGCTGTAACGGGTATCTTTATTACATGGGTGGGATCATCCTTGATAAGGAAAAGCCTTGGAAAGTGCTTCACCGTACAAAAGACTATCTGTTGGCTCCAACAGAGACTTATGAGAGGGTTGGAGATGTTCCGAATGTAGTTTTCCCAAGTGCCGCGGTAGTAAAAGACGGGAACATCAGAGTATATTATGGTTGCGCGGATACCTGTGTTTCAATAGCCGACGCGAAGCTGGATGAAGTTGTTAAATTCGTTAGAGAGCATAGTTATTAAGATATTGTTCGCGGTATCGCCTCCGGCGACGGGCCGCTCCTACGGTGAGCTATATTTACAGTTGAAATAAAATTCATACCTGTGCTATAATACGAGTCAGTTTCGGTGCCCGCGTAGCTCAGTTGGTAGAGCAACTGACTCTTAATCAGTGGGTCCAAGGTTCGAGCCCTTGCGCGGGTACCAGTTAGATTTAACAGAGCGGGTGTAGCTCAGTTGGTAGAGCATCACGTTGCCAACGTGATTGTCGTCGGTTCGAGTCCGATCACCCGCTCCATTTTATGTTAAGGGTAGGGGCGCGCCGTGCCCGTACGCTCCATTATATAAGCCCATAAATAACAACTATAAGAGGAGAACAATGAACATTATCGATTTATTAGGTAAAAAATCTGTGTCAGTGGATCTTGTTTCAGAAACAAAGGATGATGTGCTAGCGGAATTGGTGGACCTGCTTGTTTCATCCGGCAGCATAAAGCAAGCCGACAAAACGGGGATACTGAAGAAGCTGAAAGAAAGAGAGATCCTTGGTTCTACCGGGATCGGTAAAGGGGTTGCGATCCCTCACGCTAAGTGCCCCAAAATAAAGAAAATGACCGCTACTTTTGGCGTGGCGAAAAGTGGTGTAGATTTCAGCTCTCTCGATGGAGAGACGACGAATATTCTTTTTCTTTTGATAGCGCCTGGTGAAACTCCGGGGCCACACCTAAAGGCGTTAGCCAAGATATCCCGTATGTTAGATGATAAGTTTGTAAGAGACAGACTTCGCTCAGCAAAGAACGTTCAAGAGATACTGGACATAATCAAAAGCGAAGAACAAAAGAAGCCTGTTTAAAATATGAGCACTAAGCGACTAAAATGGCTCTATCCCGGCATGTTAATAAAGCGGTGGATATCGTTATCCGTTTTTGGCATTCTTATGATATCAATGGGGTTTGTGGTTGTTATACTGGAACGCAGTTCGCAGAACAAGGCCGCCGCCGGAGTTATTATGGTCTTGGGGATCTTGTGTGTAATTTTCGCCGTAAAAAGAATACTAAGATCTTTTATGACTGTTTTGGTTCCCAACGGATCTAAAAACATTCTGGTGGAAAAGGTATACGAAAAACGCATCTTGGAAAAAGGTCCAAAGATCGTAGTGATAGGAGGGGGAACGGGGCTTTCGACATTACTGACTGGGCTAAAGAAAGAGACGGGGAACATAACCGCTATCGTTACGGTGGCTGATGACGGAGGTTCGTCCGGACGGTTGCGTGAAGAGTTTGGCGTGTTACCTCCGGGAGATATACGCAACTGTCTGGTGGCTTTAGCCGATTCCGAAGACCTTCTCGGAGCGCTTTTTCAATTCAGGTTTGAAACAGGCAAATGGTTGGAAGGGCATAGCTTCGGCAATCTATTTATTACCGCTCTTTCCCGGGTTACCGGGGATTTTAATAAAGCTATCGCCGAATCCAGTAAGGTTCTCGCGATAATAGGGAATGTTTTTCCGGCGACACTGCAGAAAGTAAAACTCGTAGGAAAAAGAGAGAATGGGCAGGAAACTATCGGTGAATGTCGGATACGAGAAGATGTGGGTAGCCCCCTGGAAAGACTGTCGCTCCTGC
>JAJRVD010000028.1 GCA_024277375.1 Candidatus Omnitrophota bacterium
AAAACCCATTTGCTGAAATTTTAGCTGCTCCTCCTTAAAAATAAGCCGACGACATAGCAGATTCTTCGACTCGGTCACTTCGTGCCCTCGCTCAGAATGACATATGTTGGGATAATTCTCTGCGGAGAACTGAACTATTACGAAAAAATAGTGTCTTTCTTCATTCCCGTAGGGGCCTGGCCTGCCTGGCCCTTTTTCCCTTATAGCGGTCCGGGCAAACCCGGACCCTACGACACCGCGCCATGGGTCTGTCCGCGCGTGAGAATTCCACTTAGAACGAGAAGTTTGACGTAAGAAGGTTCTCTATCGCGTCGTCAATATCGCTTTCAGCCTCACTCGCGCCGGTTGCGGTCGTGGTTCCGTCGCCTTCTTTAGCGGCACTCACATCTTCGATACTAAGCGTCTGACGGTCTTCTTCAATATCTTCCACTAGCATCTCCTTGCCCCTCTTAGTAAAAGCGGCATCAAATCTGGAAGTTTCGGTTATCGCAACCGCTAACGCTTTAGCGAATGTGAATCCTCCTTCACCTTCCGCCCCGGCAAGGATCAGATCATAATCGTATTGCCCGGCACTCTTACCGCTTCTAAGTATACCGCGAAGAGTCATTGCGGCTTCCGTATCCGCGGCCGCGATACCGGTCACCTTCACTTTTCCGCCTGCGCCTTTCTCTCTGGCTGTCTCATCTATCACATTGTTAACCTTAACCGCGATTCCATCGGCCTTGTTTACATATGTCTTAGTCTTATCTGTATCGTCATTTTTGTCACCCAGTATGACAACACGGAACAACGTCTTATTGTTGGCGTCATTGATCGCGCGGAAAACTTTTATGATCCTATCCAAGCCCTCTTTATCCTGCTCATATGCCGCCTGATCAACAAAATATATCTCGCGGTCATTGGATAACATCATGCCCTGCCTCAACATCTGTAACGCGGCTCCCGCTACCGCGGCCCGACGAAGAAGTTCCCGGACGCCAAGAACTATCACCTTTATCCCGGAAATACCCGCTCTCATATCATCGACTTTAGCCCCGGAATCCTGTTCGGCCGACTCGGTTATACCTTTAAGATCGTCTGACTCAAGCAATTGTTCCAGCGTCCGCTTAACCCTATCTATAGACTTCTGGTTACCCTCAACAATAGCCGGCGCCAATAACGTCATCAGGAAGTCCTGAAGAGCCACCGGACTCATACTCTTGTTCTCCATCACGCCACTTATCAGCTCCCTGAGTTTCAAGTTCACTTCGTCCGTATGCGCCAAGTCAGCGGCACTCGCGGCCTGTTTTTCCACAACCGCGGCGTCTTGCGCTTTCTGTTTCGCGCCCGTATGCCGCGTAGTTACTTCAACTGATCCGTCACGGGTTTCATCCACGGATACCGCGCCATCGGCAACATCCATCTTGCCGGATACAGCGTTCATAACCGCCCGCAAACTCGCTACCGCCGCAGAGACGGTATCGTCAGCAGAAGCCGCCAGGGCAGTTTCCAGGAGGTCAGCAGCGTCTTGAGATATTTCGTTTACGCTGAACTTCAATACCACCTCACCCGCGTCGCCATTCTCATCAAGCTCATAAAGAACAAAATCGTTACCCTCAAGAGTGAATAAACGTTTCTTAATGCTACCATCTTCAGCTCTCTCAGATATCACTTCGTCTACAAAACCGCCCAAGATCACCTTTTCTACCATTATAGCAATAGCGTCAGAGGAAAGCTTACCTTGTTCGTTCTTTTTCGTAAGTTCCGGATGTGAATGTTCGCTATGAACTATTCCAACTTCACCCTTTCTTATCTTCTCCAGGTTCTCCTTACTATACAATACTGTCGAATTCATATACTCAATTGTACCGTCTTTATTGATCTTGATGCCGGAGGCTATCTGCTTGATCATATCGCCGTTAGAAAGAACTACCGTCTTTGATTCATACGGCAAGAGATTCTCGCTTCCAAATTGGGCTTCCAGCATCGCCTTGAACGCTTCTTTTGTTTCACCGCTCATCCGCGATAATACCGCTTGCGCCAGGTTTACCCCGCCGTCTTGCCCGGTTACCTCATAAGTCACTCCGTCAAACACTACTGTAACGGTCTCGCCTTCATTTAATATACCGTTCTGCGACCGCGAAACATTGTCATCGGAAGCACGAACGCTCTTTGCTATTTCTTCAGCCGTATCCACCTTATCGCTCGTCGCTATATCCACACCCTTCACCTTATTGCCCCTAACACTAATATCAGCTTTAAGCCCGGTATTATCCGTATTCATAACGGTAACATCCGCCGCCTTTACGCTGGCACGTACATCTTGTATACCGGCAGCCCCGGCGGCTTTACATGCCTCTGAGATAACTTTAGCTGAAGACCTGACCGGTTTTTCATTTTTGGTTTCCTCTGAGACCGCGTCAAACGCTTCTATTGTATTGTTCACTTCACCTACAAATCCCGCCGCGTACGATATGTTGTCTACCTTGCCGGAAACGTTAACCGACCCTGATCCGGATCTTATCTCTATGCTGTTTATAGCGTTATCAACGAATTTTGTCATCACATTTACGCTGCCGACATTCATCCTGAGATCGCTTACACGGACCATGACGTTATCTTCACCCACCGCTTCTGTTACAGCGGAAGTTACCGTTTCGTAATATTCCTTTGCGTTCCCGTTCGCGGCGTAAACTTTCTCAGCGCTAGCGGCGGCAACCTCCACTTCCGAGACAAAATCCTGTACAGCTTTAGCTCCTCCACCGGGAGTTTTGATATTTATCACACTCGGCTTTGTCTCCAACCGCAAGCTTGACATATCTTTCGCGGCGGTTATCTTCATGCTATCGGTAGAAGCGTTCACGTTGTTTACTTCCGCGCCCGTCCCGTTTATGTCCCACACAAGCCCGTCCATAAGGACTACGACTTCACCCGCCGTATTCGCGGTGTCCATTCTCGTATCAGCGGTTTTAATTTTTGTCAGTACGGATGTAAGGGTCTCTCTAAGCACCCCTGATATCTTAACATTGATATCAAGCCTTTCCCCTTTCACTGTCATACGCGATAAGTTCCCGTTTGTATCTTCGGAGACTTCCACCTTCATACCTCTTACTTCCGCCCGTATCGAACTCACTTTCGCGCCGTGAGCCTTGGCGGCTGCTTCAGTCTTTATCAGCATATCACTAAATGATCCGGCATCGGTTATTTCCGTATCCATAACATTCCTGACGGCTTCAATAGCGTCAGCGCTAATTTGGCTACCCTCAAGTGCCGTGATCTTCACGGTAACATCATTAACGGTTATCTCAGCCTGCTGCATCATCTTATTATTGTCGTCCAGGGTCGAGGTCATGGCCACATTGCCGGATACATTCGCCCGGACGGAACTGAGCTTAATGCCGACATCCTTCGCCGTCTCCATAACGCTATCAACCGCTTTCTGGAAATCATCGACGCTGTCTATCTCTGTCATTTGCGATACGACCTGAGAGATCGCCTCAACCGCGTCAGTATCCATTTGACCGTCAGCGGTCACAATATCAACACCAAACCCTGTCCCGGTCTGTGTGATAGATACATTCCGTAAATTACTGCCCTTATCATAGTTCAACCCCGTCGCCATGCCGTTCGTTTCCTTCCTGACTGAACTTAAATTAGCATCGGTTCCCGCCAACACATCAGAAGCGCCGTTCGCGGCATCTAATGCTCCTTGCACCGGATTATCTGATCTATCGGCAGTCTTAACAATATCACCTATCTTCCGGTTCATATCACCGGTGGCCTCGATCTTCATCCCCGCATCACCCATATTCACATCAAGCGACGTCTTGCCTGAAGTAACGGTACTATTCTTTACATTCCCCCTAGTGTCAAGTTTAGAGTTTACTTCTATCCCCTCAGCCCTTATGTTAACACCGTCTACCCGTGCTCCGGCATTAGTCATCTCAGATACGGCCTGACCCGTAATATTACCAAGCGATTCCAAAGTATTCACATCATCTCCGGCCGCAGCATCCGCCATCCGCGTTATTGTGTTGTCTATTGCCTCTATACCTTCTGAATACATACCGCTTGAGATCTTCGCGTTAAGATCAAAGCCGGTGCCCGATATATTGGTATTACCAATTGTCCTTCCATCAGACATGAGGCTGGTTTCCACTTTCACGCCGCCGGTTTCCGACCTGAGTGCGGTCATCTTAACATCGTTGCTTTCCAGTATCTCACCAACATTACTCGCGGCATTCATAATTGACTGTACAGGCTTCCCTGAAGTATCGACAGCCTTAAGAACATCACCTATATCCTGGTTCATCCCACCGGTGGCTTCGATACTCATATCTTTGGTCATATCCATATCGAGCGAAGTATTGCCCGAGGTAACGGTAGTTTTTTGAACTTTACCCGCGGTAAGTTTCGAGACAACCTTCACTCCTTTCGCTTCCATCCTGAGGTCTTCTACCTTCACATCGTTCTTGATCATCTCAGGCATCGCCTCACTCATCACATCGCTAATATCCTCTATAGTATCCATCTTACCCCGCGCCGCGGCGTCCGCCATCTCTGATACAAAGTTGTCCACCGCCTTTATCCCGTCGTCTGTCAAAACACCGGATGTTTTTAACCCGAATTCGCGACCCGAGATGGTCATATCGGTCATTTTGTTATTCTCTATCCCGGCTTCTACCGTTACACCGGATACTTCCTTCCTGACGGCACTTAACTTAGCGTCAACGCCATCGACAGCTTTCAGTATTTTGGTAACATTATCCACAATATCCGCCATGGCTTTAACTGACTTGTCAGCCCCGTCAGCCTGCTTAAGAACATCCCCTATAGCTTTATTAACACCTCCTGTATCCGCTATGTCCAGACCCTGCACCATATCCACATCAAGCGAAGTTTTACTCGAGGCAACGGTAGTTTTCAGCACTTTTCCATCGGCAAGTTTTGAATTGACCTTCACACCCGACGCTTCCATCCTAAGGTCGTCTACCTTCACACCCTTATCTGTCATCTCAGATACCGCTTTACCCATAACATCACTAAAGTTCTCTATGGTATCCGTTCTGCCCGTCTCTATCGTCTCTATCGCTTTATCTACCGCCTGTATTCCATCCTTTGTCAAAACACCGGATGTTTTAAGCTCAAAGTTACGTCCCGCTATGCTGACGTCCGTCACATTACCTTTAGCGTCAACCTTAGCTCCCACTTTCACCCCGGATACTTCCTTCCTGAGTGAACTTATCTTCGCTCCGGTGTTTTCCAATACTTCGGTCGCTTTTTGCACAGCCTCCGCCATAGCCTTAGTTACCGCTTTGGCAGACTTATCCATTTCACCGGCAATATCGGCTACCTTTCCACTAAGAACATCGGCATTTTCAGTCGTCATGCCCTTGTCCACCTTAAGGTCAAACCCGGATTGTCCGACGGTTACACTCATATTTGTTACCATACCGTTAGCATTCAGCTTGGTTTCTATTTTTACGCCGGCCGATTCTGTTCTGACGGCTTTCAACGCGACACCCATATCCTTTAGTACGTTAACCACCCCGGAAACGTTAATGCCGTCATCCCCGGCGTCATCCACTACTTTTCGCATTGCTTTAGCAAAACTTGTTACCGTTTCCATTTTGCCGTCTACGACATCGCCTTTCACCTCAACACCCTTATACGTAAATTTCGTGTCAGTCATCTTGCCGCGCGCGTCAAGTTTAGAACTTATGGTCACGCCCTTATCCGTTTGTACGGCAACATTGCTTGCCTTAATAACCGCCGTATCAGCGACAGTTTTCATTACACCGGCAAGCTGACCGGTTTCGGTTTGAGCTTGATCGATCGCGTTCCGCAACGTATCAGCGAAACCCATAACTGAGTTCTGCATACCAACCTGTACTTCTCCCTGCACAACGACACCCTTATACGTAAACTTCGTATCGGCCATCTTGCCGCTCACATTGAGCTTTGACTCTATTACCATTCCGGAATCGGTAGCCACGCTGACCGTGCTTACGCTAACCGTAGCCTGCTGCTTGGTGTGTTCAGTTTTTTCTATATCTAATGCGGCTATCAGTTTACCTTGCAGATCTTCAGCTTTATCCATTTTCGTCTGCATTGTTTCAGCAAAATCCATTACAGTTTCCGTTTTGCCGTCAAGGATACTACTCTTCATGGTAATACCTTCATACGTGAACCGCGCTTCACGCAGGTTCCCCTGATCAAATGTTGATTCTACCCGTACCCCTTCATTAGTCGTCCCAACGACCGCGGTTATCTTCATATCCGTCTTATCTTTCGCCAACTGCATTACCGCGGCAAGCTTTTCGGTCCTACTACCGGCCGCGTCTATCGCGTTTCGCGTCTCCTGACCGAACGCGATCAACGCGTCCATACTGTCTAAACTATCCACGTTCATTTTCACTGAGATCCCTTTATAAGCAAGAGCCGCGCTCTGCATTTTACCTGAGGTATCATATGTTGAGACGATCTTGACGCCTTCGGACGTTATGCTTTCGGTGTTTATCGATATATCCGTTTTCTCGGACTTTGCCAGAGCCGCTACAGCCTTCACTGCTTTGGTTACAACTTCACCGGAGACACCAACTTCGGCCACAAACGTAAGCACACCATTCTGCAAACTAACCTTGACGCTACCCGAGATCAACGCGTCACTTACACTTTCGTCTTCTGTAAGCGCCTCAAAAACTTTACTGAAGGCGCCCATATTCCTCTTCGCGAAAACGGTCGTCACGGCTTTTAAGTTCGCTCCATCGTTCATATCAATCCCGGCGTCTTTCATCAGGTTCAGGAACATCCCCACGTCTTCCACGGCGAGCATGAATTCTTCGGAAGCTGTGCCGCCAACATGATCCGTGCCTTTAGTTTCATGCCTCATCTCATGTGCCAGACCTACAGTAACAATCGCGCTTGTGACTTTTCGCAATGCGTCGCCCTTGGCCTCACCGGTCAAGTCCGATGTATTTACTATTTCCATGGCAAGATCATTGATGAGATCAAGGTTTACGGTAACTATCCCGTCATTTTTACCCGTACCCATAATATGGCCGGCCATAATGGTCGAGCTTTCAGTGTCTGCCATAAAAATGGTGTTCTTAAGCTGCTCCAGGCCTATTCCCCTGGATACACTAACGGCTTTCAGCATCTCTTTTATAGTATTCTCGCCCAATGCGTCAACCAATGCGGAGTCAACCCCAAACCAATATTCATTACCCGAGACGTCTGTAATTGAAACCGAACGCAACGTTATTGTGTCAGCCCGGGCGTCAACATCAGCCGTATATTGTTCTGTTCGCGTTGCGCCGCCGCCAAAAGCCGCCTGCTGAAGTGATACCTTTTTAGACAAGTATACCCCCAAACTTATTATTGTGGCGGCCTCCATCATCTGATTAGTTTGCGCGCTTACCAGATCCTGTGAGATTCCAAACATACCGGCAATGGTTCTAAACGCCGCAAGGTCAGACATTTTCCCTTCAGTCATATGCCGGACAACATTGTTATTCACATCCAAGCCGCCTGAGACATTGTCAACCACATCGATTGACCGGGCCATTCCCGAAGCTATCCCTTCCATCGTACCGTCGCCTATACCCATAAGGTTTAGAAACCCGTACGCGTTATCTATTGTAAGCTTAGCGCTACCGAAGTCAGCAACAAAGGCCTTCGCCCCGTCAGTCCCATTTCCCGCAATAAAGTCAAAAAATCCGTCCTGCCCGGAATTCAAAGCCTCTCTCAGGGCACCTATAGTCGTCGCCTTCTGTTGTTCAGTGCCCAGCAGATTGTATGTACCTATCAAAAACTTAAAGTCAGCCAAAGTAATAGCCGAATTAAACTCGCCAAGCGTCAAGGCCTGGTCGTCAAGGTTCTGATCGGTCATAAATGTAGAGATCTGACTTATCTTCTCAAAATCACTCTTCGCGTTCCAGCCCGCTAAAGCGATGCTCTGCGCCAGCCCCGCTATCACCGCCCGGCGTGCCGTGGTTATACCAAGTTTAAAATCCAGATTATATTTGGTCTGTGACGCTTTGGCTTCAACCGCCTGACGCATATCGATATTGTTGTTCCAGGTTTCCATAGCACCCTTGAATATAACTATGGCCTCTTCAAGGGCCTCAGGGCGGCCTTCCCTCACAAGTTCCGATATCTTCGCTTTTTCGGCGTTTGATAATCGAGAAGAATCGCGTGTGATATCCATCACAAAATCAACAGTGCCCGCTATTCTTCTATATTCTCCATTTATCCGAACACCGATTCTATACTGTAATTGAGCAAGCGCGCTCGAGGTATTCTCCGCGGTAATTATCAAGTGTACACTTTGGACAAGATCTTTCGACAATTTGTCTTTATCTCCATTGACCTTACATAAAGCGTCATTTAATTTGCCTTGCAAAACACCACCAAAGTTAGCGCCCTCGGCAAGACCGTATACAATATGAATCTCACCTGCTTTTACCTTGTCAGCTTTACTCATCTGATTGATTGATTCCACACCATCGTGCACAACTACTTTACGTGTTTTACTTTCAATTTTCACAGACCATGTGCCATCATCCGCCTTTTCGGCCCCCAACGCTTTCAGTATTTCGTCCGCGTTTTCTTTTGTAGTTGCCGCAAAACAAACCATAGATCCTTTTGCCCGTAGCCTTCCCCCTGCTTTTGCTTTAAGTATAGCTCCCATCGAATTCTCACCGCTAACATCTATAGCAAAAGTAGTCGTACATTCTGTGCCGGAAGTTGTTACCCCGCTCATCGTTAGAGCTGATTCACTAACAACCAGAAGATACATACCTCTTGCTTTTATTGTCTTCTCCGCCCCTTCCCTTGTACCGCTATACCCCATCATTATGTCAACACCGCTACCCGACATCTTAGAGGCTTTTGAGTTGGCATTAACAAAATCAATAGCTTCATTTATACCAATACTCTCCCTCATCGATGAAGTCATAAAAATATTAAACAGATCCTTCGTGTTTATCATATTTTCTTTATCGTAAACTCCGATCATAAGAGACAATAAAGCATTACTGAAATGCGTACCAACAAGACCCTTCCCGGCCTGGTTAATAAGGTAATAGGTATTATTCTTTATGATAAAACCGCCGGCTTCATTCTTGGCCTTGTAAACCGTTAAATACGCGTCCAGCATACCCTCTAAAGTCTTTTTAGTTATCGTACCTTCTTGGATCTCTTGGGTGAACTCGCGGTATAACCCCTCTAACACGCTCTTGCGGGCACCCTCGTCCTTCATGCTCTTATTGCGTGTTTTCTCATTTACATCCACATTTGCTTTATTTTTTTCATCCTCAGAATCTTCACGTCGCAAAACCGATTCAAAATGCCTTGTAGCTTTTGCGGCATAGCCCACAAGCTGTTCAAACTCTTTAACAATTTCCGGATCAACCAGCTTCACATACTCAATACCTTCAGACAAAACAAGACTGACCGCCTGCAAAACCGCTTCCGCTTCATCCACCAACATACTGGATATACCTTTAACAAGTCCCGATTTGCTTATAGCAAGATACAAAAACGTACCGGCATCCGTGAGAATAACACCCGATTTCATTGTTTCTTCCAGAGTCTTGAAATCTTTAACCTCTTCTTCCTTTCCCGATCCGTTCAATCTAAACGCTTTACCACCCGCCTTCACCCATATGATCTGGAACTCACCATCGGTTATTTTTGCTATCTCCTGTATATACTCGTTCCCTTTTGAATCTTTACTCACAAGATCCCGTTGAGATGTCAGGAATAAAAGTTTCATTGATCCAAGGGTCCCAGATTTTTGACCCGCCAAAACCAAAGCGAATATAGTACCCCATATCACATCTGTCTTACCTCCGGAACACTCAAATGTATCAAAAATACCCTTCAACCCGTCATAGTCAAGCATTGAACCATGCCCCTGAGAGTTGGCCCACCCTTTAGATATACCTATAGCGATCGTTTTGATCTGATCTTTGGATAAAACTTTTTTATTGCCACTCGCTTTATATGCAACATATGCCGCCTCAATGATTAGAGCTGCTATAATATCGGCTGTCAAAGCTCCACCATTTTTGCCGATATACGCCTTTGGATATTCAGTGAATCCATCCAACGCTTTTTTGTATTGTCCTGACATTCCCTTTCCTCTTAACATCTCGGAAAGTATATTACCGAGTTCAGCCCCTAACTCCTCTACCATTGTCTCTATTTGTGTTGGCTCTGCTGTAGACCCTTCTGTTTCATTTTGTTCCCTAGTTTTTCTATCTTCTGTTGTCTGTTGTTCTTGATCATTGTTTTGTATTTTTATTTTATTGACTGCACTATTAAGAGTTCCATCGACAACGTCTTTCGCTCCCATAACCTCAACCATCCAATATATTTCAAAACTCACCATTGCCATAACATTCATCTGTGTGCCCGGCTTTACATTAAGCGCGACAAGAACAGCATCGAATACCTCTTTCTTAATTGTGTCCGCTTTTTCCCCAGATATCTGCGGAGCGATTTCTTTCCCCTCCTTATCCTTCCCACTTTTGAAATCTTCTAGGGTAAGACCGCATTTCTTTAGCACCGCTTTTGTTACATTCGCGCTAACAGCGGTTAGCTGAATCCTAAACTGCTCCTGTACCGCGGCACTAAACGCTTTACTTTGTTTCGGAACAAAAGTGGGCTTCAAAAACAATAACGCCCAGCTGAAAAACTCGTTTTCCAACTCAGAAAGACCGGCTCCGCCTTCGGTTTTCTGTTCAAGCTGTTTTAGCACCGTATTAATTAACGTTACCGTTCCCGCAACATTCATCCAGCCAAAAACCTTTGCCATGGCAGTATTGAAAACTGTTCCCACAGACATTGTTATTTGCCTCGACGCGGTAGTCGATACCACCCACTTCTTCCAGGCAGCCTGGCTCCCCGAAAACATTCTGGCAAATACAGCTTTCAGCTTCCCTATGGGACCTTGAGTTTGTGTTAATACGGCATCCAGTGAATATGGACTCGTCGATACAATAGGCGCGCCGAACAATCCAACAAGAACACCTACTTTCATGCCGGCCTTCGGACCCTCCAAAGCACTCTTTATTAGAACGCCTAAATCCAGGTTCTGGTAAGTTAAATTCCCATCTTTATCTTTACCGGTCGCCACCCTGAGTCCGTGCCAACCCTCCATATTCCCGCCAAAGATCATGCCTCCGATACCATCGGCAAATGCTTCCCACATCGCCCCGAAAAACGTAAAGAAAGGTGAAACCATTATCCATTCCGCGGCACCTTTCAGCATTGCCGTTTCAATAGCCGCCGCGTCGGATAATTTTGATACATTTTTCGATATGGATCGCAGATGCTTCGCTCCTGTGCCGCTTAAGACATAAGAAGCAAACAAGCCATACAATATGCCCGTTAAGAAACTCGTCCTGATATCGGCCCAGCTATTAAGGTTACCATCAACAAGATCTTTCATCATATTTACCGTAACCGCGGTACCTGTTATCGCAAATACCCTCAATGCTGTCGGTATGGCGGCAAAAGAGCCAAAAGCCTCTCCAATACGGAACGCGGCCTTATCAAGTGAGGATGCCCTAGCGAAAAGTTTTTTCCATAACGCTTTTTCCGCAATGCTGAACTTTTTGACCCCAAGCCCACCTCTCCTAGCGAATATCTCTAAACGCCTACTCGCTTTTGCCGTATTCGCGACAGCACCCAATACGGCGGCAAAAATAAACCCTTCCCATGCTCCCGAAAGTGCCGCTTTTATCGCGGCACTTCTGTCAAATGCCTGCCCGAAAGATATTTCATCAGATTTATACCACGCTTCATACATATCCATTACCAAATCTACCGCCATATATACCGCGGCTCCCACACGAGCGCCTCTAACCCCGGCAAGTAAGCCCTGTTTTGAGAACAGTTTCCCTACAAACTTCAGCAATATATTAGCAACCATAGATATCGCGTTCCACGCAAAACCCACAGAAAAGATCTTTCCTATACTAACACCTAATTGCCCTTTATTTTTCCAGGCATTCTTAGTTGCATCACGTATGATTTCTTTAGTTTTTCTGAAAAAATGTCCAATGTTTTTGCTCAATCCACGTACTGAAAATTTACCAGTTTCCTTAGCTGCCGTTGTAGCTGTCGACTTGGAGAATAGTTTGTTCTTTATAAACACACCTACGCTTTTTATAAACTGCCATATATTTTCAAGTACGCTTCCAATTGCCTCTATAACAGCGCTTATTCCTCCCGATGGTATAGCAATAATTATCATCGCTACCTGAATGATTATGTTAATGACGTTCGCGGCCACCACAACTCCTGTCGCGCAAACAGAATCGTCCATATTTAGTCCACTAGATATGCCCGTTATATCAACAGCCTGCATCAGATACAGCATATTGTAGGCTATTTTTTCATCGGCTGAAGCGTCCCCTGATCTTATCCTGTCCGCGGCTTTATCAACAAGTATCTGATAATCCTGCAGTATCGCGTTATTATACGCGTAACTCCCTTCCGTCCTGACCGGATCTGTTTTTTCCATCATGTTTAAGAAGAATACCAGAACTGTCTTAAACGCGTCGCTTACATAGTCACTTGAATCGTTACTATTCCTGGCGGTATCGGCGATATCCGTACCTATCTTTATTATGCCTCCGGCAAGATCCTTGAGCGCGGCAAGAATACCTTTTATAACCCCTGTATCCCGGCCGCTACTCGTAAATTCACCGTCCTCAACATCAATAGACCATAAGAGGCCTACAAATGTCGCGACGACATTCCTCCAGACGCCGGACCAACCTTGCCCATCCCAAGTACTTTTGATCGCTAACCCAAAATGCCAAATAGCTTCACCTATAGCGCCAAGGCTCGCCCCAATAATATCAACGACAATCTTGGCTAGTGCGTCAACCGCGGTATAAAGAACCCGGAGAAACCCAACACCAAGACCGTGAAATAAATTCACGAATCCATTATCACCATACTCGATCTTCTCCGAAAGCCAACCACCTATATTTTTCCACCACCCGAAAGTCCCTGTATGTGTCAGCTTAAGCTCCCCGTCCGCGCCGGTTGAATAATCGCCTTCTTTAACAAATTCTCCCTTATCATAGCTCCCTATCTGCTCCGGCTGATGCGTTTCGGAATCATAAACTACCCACTGTGTCTGATTAGCCGAGCGGATCGCGTATTTACTGCCACCGTCCAAAGACCTTAGATCTTTTTGTGATTGCGACTCTTCATCCGGTCTGTAATACACTTTCTTGTCTTGGGCTTTCAGGTTTTTTGACTTTTTCGCGCTATAGACTCGCACAATGTATGTATCTTTCAACTCTCCGGTAAGACTGTCAAATTCTGATATATCACTAAAGGCTCCATTCTTGTCACTTGATGTTATTGAGTAGCGCACACCGTTTGCTTCTCCGTTTGCCGTTACAACATCACTGCCGCCACCGACACCAATGGTAAATTCATCAAATGATATCCCCAAATGCTCTTTCTTATCATCAAGATATTCAACCACCAAGATCAATCCTGTCCTAAGTTGCCCATCACCCTGCCTTGCTTTGTCTTGGTCAATGTTAGAGATCGTAGTCTCTGCTTTTACCGACAGATTACCATCTCCATCAACAACTAATGTATAATCAACGGCACTTTCCTTTTTCACGAAACTTAGAAATTCCGAGATTTGAATCTTTTGTTCTTCAGTAAGGTTTATCGCGTCAAATACGCTACCGCTGACAAACAATGGCGCGGCCTTTACCCTGGCTGAAACAATAACCTCTCCGCCTTCTTCGTGCTTTACAAACTCTACTGTAGGAGTGAGGGCCGAAACATCTATCTCGCTATCAACACTCAACATCGCTCTTAAATCATCGATTACCGTCACAAGAGCGTTTGACGAAAACTCCACACCTTCCCGTTTCTTTTTAGCTTCCTCGCTTCTTAGCTCTATGTAACGTTCCATGGTTTTTTTGTCAATTATCAAAACACCCGCCACTTCTCCGTTTTCGCCTATGGTCGCTCCCGCGTATGTCGCCCCATCGATCACATAACGTTCCATACTTAAATTCTTAGCGGCAATCCCCAAAGCGAAAGCAGTCGCGGATAACGATTTTTTAGCCTCCTCCATGGTAGCGAATTTCATAGATTCGTTTGCTTTTTCGATACCAGCGAACATCTTTCCATTCTTATCCAGCGTTACGGATCTCATATTATATTTAACGCTTTTCGCTTCTTCTCCCTGCATCAATGGTCCGAATGCCTCGACCACAACCGTTATATTGGTCAATGTCATTTTACCGCCAAACGACTGACGGATAAGCCCCAGAAACACCTCCGTTTTATCAATAGTGTTAACATCTGTTCCCAACTCCGCGTGTATATTACCGACCGCCTCTTTCACGTCAGACGGTTTTAACGACATGATCAACGATTTATCTTCAATGCTCCTACCCGCGAGCAATGTGATCGCCTGGGTTACGTCAACTGTAACACCGGCGTGACTTCCCTTATCCATCAAACCGCGTACAAATCCAACACCAACTACCGCGAATTTGACCAGGTCACCCGATTTCTGGAACATACTCCAGAGAACCGCGTCCTTAACGCTCATGCCACCTTCTTCGACCAACATCTTTACTACTACCTGTACATAAACTCTCTTCTCGGCAGTTGTTACGGAATCCTGAAAATGCTCGACCTGCCTCAATACCGCTGCCCAGGAAATACCATTGGAGAAATACCTTGCCACTATATAGAACATCGCTTCTGTTTCAATATCAACTTTCGTCTCCGGCGAAACCACTTTAATGATATTGATAAGTTGATCCCTTATCCCATCGATATCGCCCTTGGTCAGGGTCTGCTTAGCGAATTGACTCAACATAGCTACCTGACTTTTTCTATCCATCGTAACGGCAAACATAAGCGCTTCTTTACCGTCAACACCACTTTCTGTCACCAATATCCAAAAGTTAACCGCGCCCTGATCTCGATTATTCATAATGCTATCGATATTAGCGCTAAAACTCTTCATATTCCCGCCATTGGCAAAATGCTGTAACATAAGTTTAAACGTTTCTTCAGTCGTGAAGGCCGTTACATCGCCAAACGGGCTCGCGCCTGATTTAAGGGCGTCTATTGAGTCCATCTTCGCTTTCACCTTGTTCGCGAAACGCGTTTCGCCGTAGGCTTCGGTTAATATTCCCATACCGGAGGAGTACCCATCTATTTCAACCACGTTCTCCGCCGAACGGATATCAAGGCTTGTATACACTTCCGTTTCGTTACCACTCATTACCGCGGACAATACTTTATCGGCTGATTCTGCCCTGTCTTCGGTTGAAAGATCGCTAACCCTCGCGAAAATCTGGCCTATTACTGTTCCGAATAATGCCCTTATCGCCTCTTTTCTTTCCTCTTTAAGTTCCGCTATTTTCTGATCAACATTTTCGAGTTCCTCTTTAAGCGCCTCTTTTTCATTATCGGTAAAACTCATTCCTATCTGTTGCTTTATTTCTCTCACATCCTCCCGCAGCTTCCCGATCTCAAGCATTAAACTCCTGCCGGATACTTCGCTGAGACCATCGCTGTAAGACGCCGCGAGTTGTCGCCCCTCAGCTCGATCTCCGTCAATTGCTATAAACATGAGGTCAAATTTAAGAGCTACCTCTTCCTCTGAAACACTTATGTCTTCCAGATAAAGCGCGTCCATGGTCAATCCTATAACGGCACTGGTTATCTCGTTGATCTCCACGAGATCTTGATTGATCTGTTCTTCATATTTCGCTATCTGAGACTCCAGCAATATACGCCCTTTATCATTACCGTCTTGCGAGTATCGCGCTATAGCTTCCCGACGCCATGCTATTTCTTTCCTTGACTCCACAATTTCTTGTTTAAGGGCCCTCACATGCTTGCCTATAGCCCGCGCCTCACTCCTCGCGTCTTCAGTAAATATCTTCCCATAAGTTACCGCGCCAAAAGCCGAAACCCTGACGGAGAATCCGGCAAGTTCGTTTTCCAACCAACCTTCAGCGGAGATTTCATCACCGGACACACCACCCCTATATTCATATCGAGTATCGTCTCCCGACACTTCGTTTTCTTTGTTAACAATTTTTATCGCGGTTCTAAGCGCGTTTTCGCGGATAACGATGATCTTCTTATCAAGAGCATTGATCCTCCGATCCAATCTCCCGTATTCAGCTTCATTGGCGGCTCTTTGACCATCCGCGAAAGCAAAATCGTCATCGGAAAGTCTTGCCCTCAACTCATTACGGCGAGCTCTGTCTTCCGCGTACTTCTGCCACGCTACAGCTTTCTTGTCATACGCTTTTGTCGCGTCCGCATTATATCCGTCGTCATAATACGCGTCTTCCGCTCTAGTTGAATATACTGCCATCACAGCATCCGTTTCTTTTTCTTTCGTGTTTTTGGCAATGTTCCTCATCCTCGCGGAACCTTGCTTTTTCGACCTCTCAGGATCTTTCATCATCTTTTTAACATCATCCGTCTTCTTTTCCGCTCTCGCTTTCTTCTCCGCGGGATCGCCTATCAGAGCATCGTTTAGCTTGTTTCTGAACCCTTCGATAGAATCCTTATCCGCTCTTTCCGCAAACGCGGCAAGAAGGTTTTGTACCTTCAGCACGCTGGCCAATGTTATAGCGAACGTATAGGCTTCAGCGAACGACATCCCGCCAAGCGCCATCGCGTCCATAATATAGTTAGTCGCTTTCCCGCTATTTTTACTATCGGCAAATACGCTATTAACGCTGCCGAATTCTTCTATCTTGCCGCCGGCGGAGACGAACCTCACCAGCAATAAGAACGTGTCTTTAAGGGTAAGCGTAAATTCATCCATTGAGATCTCGGATTTACCTTCTTTCACACGAGCTTCATTCACTTCTTTTAGTTTTTCTTTCGCGCCGGATAGGATCTCTTCCATAAACTCCGTCATCTCATCCGTGGTCAATATCCTGTTGAATCTCTGCAAGAGGCCTGACAGTTGGTCGGTATCCGTCACCATAAGCATGAGGAACGCGTCAGTCATATCCATTCCGGAGTTTTTCGCCGAAACCAGAAAAAACGCTGTGTTTTCAGCTTTATCCAACATGACTTTTATAGATTTTTCAGCGAAATCATCTATCTTGCCGCCGGAAGACAGGTGGCGCACCAAAAGCGAAAATGTTTCTTCTAAGGTAAGATCACCCTTAATACTGTCAAACTTAGTGTTTGTGATAAAACTATCTAACTTATCAGCCTCCGCTTCATAAAAATCCGCCAATTCATCAAAAGAGGCAACTCTTCCTTCAACAGCGCTCATTGCCCACTTCCTATATTTCTTAGCAAGGGCTCTGTATTTTTTTACAGTTTCTTTCGCCTTAGCTTTTATTGCGCCTACTTCTTCATCTACAAACTCTTTCATCGCGTTTATTATTTTCGTACGGAATTCATCCAGGTTTTTCTCTGTCAATATCTTATTAAACTCGCCCAGGACTATTTTTCTCTGTTCGGAACCCATTGTTCCCGCCATCGTGAACGCTTCCACAAAATCCATGCCGATGTTAACCGCCGACGCCAGAAAATTTACCGTATTCGCGTGATCTATAGTTATGTGCTTGCCAAATCCCGCTATCGTTGCCTTAGGTTCGGCGGCAAGATAACGCAAAAGCATCATGAAGGTCTGTTGCGCGGTTACGGTGCCGGCGTCAACCGGGCCCTGTCCCGATTTCGCGCGTTCGGCATTAACTTCTTCGGCAAAACCCTCTATCGCCTCGTCTACTATCTTCTTGAACTCGTCTATATTGTCCTCGCTCAGAACAACCTCGAACTTGTCCAGCATATCTTTCGCTTTGCCTTTGCCCATAACAACAGCGACAATAAACGCTTCCCTTATATCCAATCCCGCGTTGGCCGCCGACGCGAAGAAATTAGCCGCGTTCGCGTGTGTGCCAAGCATGGTGATATTTGATTTAAAAACACTCCAGTCAGAGCCGGAAGCGAAACTTCTTACCATTGAGAAGAAGAACTCCCTGGTTGTCATTTCTCTGGCGGAAACTTTGGCCTGACCCGCGGCCTCTCGATTTTTATTAACGTTTTCGGCCTGAGCTTTGATCACGCCATTTGCTTTCGCGCGTTCCGTCTCTATCTCTTTGGCACCCTTTACGTCCTTGAGCTTAAGTATGACGTCTTTCAACGCGGATATTTTCATCGGAATAAGGGCCATAACAACTTCTTCTCTTGTCACGTCTTCCAACGCGGCTGCCATACTCAAAGCTTCTCTACCCGCGTCTGTCCCTATTTCGGCGATATTGACCCGTATATCGAACTTTTCATCCTCCAGACTGCCCGCCAACCACATATTCATGATATCTTCATCATTAAGATCCATTGTGTTATTTTTATCGATACCATTGAGAGTATCTCTTACGTCATCAAGCCCCTGCTCAACAGAAAATCCTCGACGTTTACTGTCATTAATAAACCTCCGCGCGCTAATCCCTAAATTATTCAATCTTCCCCGGCTTTGTGAAAACGCGAACGTAATAGCGTCTTTCAGCGTCTTGGTACCCTTGGCCGTATACACGTCACGAAACGCCTTAAAACCTTCACTACGCAGGAAATTAATATGCTTTTTCAAGTCAACGGAACTGCCGGAGGCCAGAGCGTGTGCTTCCAACAACGATCCTATTTCGCTTGTCGAGAACGCGCCATTGCCAAGATCTTTCGCGTTGATCTCTTTACCAAAATTATCAACATCCGTGTCTTTATACGCCGCGTACGCTCTGTGAAGCTTACCGAGATTAGCCACGCTCATCGAAGCCGCCCCCATGAACGATTCTTTAGCGCTCCTGCCAAATCTCCTCATCGTAATTATGTATTTCCTTGTATCTTTCAGCCCTTCATTGGTCGTCATCGCCATGATGTTAAAATCCATATTGAACTTACCGCCGGACGCTATAAAATTCCTCACCAGCATCGAGAAAACGTCTTTTCTTGTGAATTTGATATTGCTGCCGGCGCCCAATATCTTATTGAGAGCCGCGGACGCGGCGGTAGCGACCTCGTCTATGCCAATATTTTTTCTTATATAATCGTCTGACCCGTCCAGGATCTTAGTAAGATTCTCTCTGGTTTGTGTAACGGCAAGGATTATAGCTTCTTTTTTTGTTATTCCCGCTCTCTTAGCTATCTCAAAGTAATTTTTGCCATCCCTTCTGATCGTTTCAACAAATTTCGTAATACTGGATTTTTTACCGTTCTTTATGGCATGCCCCCTGAGAGCCCTAGCGACATCATCCTTCGAGAAAGAAAGGAGTATATCTTTTTTCTCCGCCTCACTAAGGAAAGAATTCAACAGATCCCGGACCGCTTTCGCTAAGCCCTTCCACCCTCCCGGAGCGTCAGGATCTTTCGAGACTTTTCGTTTAATCGCGTTATATCCGTCCAGGAGATTGTCAAGATCCGTACTGTTCTGCGACATCGCGAACAATATAGATTCGGTACGACTCTTTCCCAAAGCCGCTTCCATCTCAAAATAAGCGTCAGCCTTGGGACTCCGCAACTTCCCGATACTCGCTCTTATATCCACCTTAGCGCCTTCGGCGATAAACCGGCGGATAAGAATATTAAAAAGCGCGCTTAGTCTTATGGCGGGTCCGGATCCACCTCTGTCCATACGCAGTTTGTTAAGGTCCCTCAATGTGTCGGACATGTACTTTTTAAGTGTATACAGAGATCCAGCTCGCATATTGGCGTCCTTGAGCGTAGTGAAGTCACGAATAAATTCATTCGCTCCTGCCAACAGATCATTAAGACCGGTTTCGGTTTGAGAGAGCGCGAACAACGCCAATTCGCCATCCGATTTATTGAGTTCCCGCCCGATACGGAACAACGCGCCGCCTTCTTCTTTATGCTTTTTCAACTTCCTGATATTACGGGTTACATCCGCGGCAGATCCGGCATTACCCAGGTGTTGCCCGACCGCGGCGTAATAACCTGCTTTAGTCGCACCCGGAAAAAGAGACTCGAACTCTTTATAGTCCCTCTCAAGACCGGCCATTACAATATTTATCACCCATTCGCTCTCTGTTATATCCGATCCCGCGGCAAACATCTGATTCGCTATACTTTCATTTACCTCCGCGACATACTTCTTCATTAAGGCCTTGATACCGTCAATAGTACGTTCAAGCTGAGCCTTACCTCCGGCAACAAGACGCAAGATCGTCGCTTCGGCGTCTTTATCTCCGCCATTTTCCCCAATCTTGAGTAACAGATCCAATACCACGGGATCGACATTCCGAATCGTAACAATATTACCCAAAATATCGGTATCCGCGCCGTCGTACGCTAAGTTGCCGCGTATCACTGAGAACAGTTTACTGTTAGAAATTTCGTCTGATCCTGTCACCGCTTTAAGCGCGTTCCTGTAATTCTCTATCAAGCTTTGAATCGATGTCGTGGAGGCGTTGACCTCTCTTGATGCCATAATAATACTAGCTATTTCCAGAATGCTCCCGGAAGCCAGCCCGGCAACAACGGCCTTTCGGCTTATAGCTAAATAGTCGGAGATCTTAAAATAACCGCTGGACGCGAGTGTGGCCTCTAAGTACTTTATGTTGTTTTCGATATCGGAGGTACTTCCTTTTCTGATAAAATGGTTCACAAGGATACCGAATATATCTTTTGAAGTGAATTCAGGGCCTTTCCGGCCGAGCAAGGTATTCAACCTGTCGCTTATATTCTGAAACGATATGCCTGACATTACGGTAACAGCGGATCCGTCAAGGAGGTTCTCAAGGTTGCTCCGATTCTGTAACATCGCGAGAACTACCGCGTCTTTTCGGCTGACGCCAAACACCTTCGCGATAGTAAAAAACGCGTCACCGTCTGTTTTTAACAGTTTAATATGCTTCCGGATATCAGCCTTACCGTTTGTCGCCATAAAATAGCCTACCAGCACCGTGAACACGTCCCTATCCGTAAACTGTGTCCCTGTCCCGGAAAGCAACTCATTAAGTTCATCCTTAACGGCACCCAACGTCTTTCTGAAAACGTCGCCATGAGCCCTTCTATACCCGGCATTCGACACAAATCGGTTAGCCCCTTTCAGGAGCGCGGTCCGCTGATCGTCGTTTTGTGAAATCGCGACAATTATAGCTTCTTTTCGCGTTTTGCCGGTGTTGTCCGCTATCGCGAAATATCCGGCTCCGTCCTTTTTAAGGTCCGCTATCGCGGTGTCGATATTAGACTTCGCGCCATTCTTGATCCAGTGGCCTACAAACAGCGAGAATAGATCACCTTTAACAAACTCGGGCCCTTTACCTTCCCTGCGAGCGTTTAATTGTAGCAGCATACCGTCAAACGCCGCTTCAAGCGATTTATCATCGGTAACCTTATTGTTCTTCATAAACGCGGACGAGCCGGCAAAGATCTCTTTCAAATTGTTCTTGCCTTGCGCTACACCGAACAGGAACCTTTCTCTCTTACTCTTTTTCAACCCTCCGGCGATTCGGTTATAATCTTTATTCCCTTGCTAACCGGATGCCATAAACTCTATCGTAGCGTCAATATCGGCGTCTACCCCGTCATTGGTAAGAGCCCCTATAAAGACCCCATTAAACTCGGAATCCAATACAGACCCGATCTTCGATTCAAGGAGTATCCTGGTTTTCGCCAACCCGTATCGCAGTATTTGTTTGCCAAAATCCACGTCAGTGGCTATCCTGTCTCCGGCAAGCTGCATTATGTTGCCGGATAACACTTCTGCAACACTCACTCCATGTTCCTTCGCTATAAATTCAGGGGCATACCTGTTTATCTGCGCCACCAGACCCGAAAGCTGGCTTTCCAGACCGGAAGCGCTCTGGGATAGCGTAGCCATATACAACTGTTTGATACTCATACCGGCGTACACGATTTTAAGGTACTCTATGCGATTGTCCGTTTTCCACGTTTTCATCATTCCGCCAATATCCGCGGACGTGCCGGATGCCATAAGGTGACTCGTATACATACTGAAGAACTCACTGTCGGAAAGCCCCGCTTCGTTAAAAGCCTCTGTCGCGTGAGCCCCGAGGCCTTTTTTATATATTTTTTTCAGATCTTTTGCGTATGTGGTTTTTAGAAGCTTTATCATGTTTGGTGTTCTCACATCCGCCTTCGTACCACCATACTTTTTCCTTCCTTCCTCAACAACATCTGCATCAAGCTGTCCGATATGACCTTCCAGAAGTTTCGCGAGCGCGGACGCGCCACGGCTTAACGCGGAAGTTATTCCCTCCTTTTTCGATTTGCTCAAGTCCGCGGTAGCCTCTAGTAAAAGCCCTAAAGCTTCCGCGTTTTCCGAGCTAAAAAGGAAATCAATATTCGCGTCTATATTGAAACTCCCGTCACTGAGGATTCCCGTAACGATCGAAGCGAATTCTACATTGGAATACTTGACTCCGGCTTTAGTTTCAAGATTGGATTTCGATTTCGCCAGAGCCCCATTAAGATCCGTCTTATTCGCTTCAAAATACGCTTTTGACATCGTCAGAAGCGTTTTCAACGTTTCGGAATTTTTGCCCATCGCGAACAGAATAGCTTTCTTCCTGTCTATCCCCAACGCTGCCTGTATACTGATATGCGCTTCCAGGCCGGCGCTATTCTCCGTCATAATACTGATATTCTTCTTCATGTCGGAGCTATACCCGTTATCAGCGAAGTACTGTACCAGCAGAGAGAATATCTCCGCGGCGGTTACCTTAGAGTCTGTCTTGCCGTTCTTATTCACAAAACCATTAACCGCCGCAAGAATTTCTTTCGCGTACGCGCCTATCGCCTCCTTATCGGTCATCTCCTCATCGCCGGCCTTCTGAGACTTTATAGCCTCGCTGATCCCCACGAAAAGTTTGATCAAACGGGTGTCGGTCAAGGAAAGCGCCGACAAGGTAGCGTCCTTTATCTCTATATCCGAGGCGACAGCCCACGTGAAATAATCGTCACTTGTGTCCGATCCCACCAGTACCACATTCACTCCAAACTTACCAATATCTCCTCCGGCGGCAAGATACTTCACCAGAGTACCGGTAACCACCCGCGTTAATAATTTCGCTCCACCACGTTTTTCTATGCCGGCATTAATCCCGGTCTCATATTCCTTCACCTTTTCAGCTGAAACTTCCAACTTGACTACGGCTTTTCCGGATTCACCCGCGGCGGAATTCCATAATACGCTGTATATCCCGCCCGCGCCGGAGACGTATACGATGCCATTACCACCCTCCTGCCCGGTCATAATCTCGTTGTTGCTCGCGTCTTTTACCCTGAAGTTCTTTATCCCGCGGCCATGTTTGGCGACAAAATTAGCCACATTTTCCTCGGTAAGCTCTTTTTTGTCTTTGCCGGTAAATTCTTTAATCCACTCTTCTTTAAATTTCGCGGCCCGGGCTGAAGGACTTACAAACTTACCGTTTTCCCAAAGTCCGGCCACTTGCCCCACAAAATTATCCCCGTTGAAATCTATATCAACTTTTACCGTTACTTTCATAGCGTCGTACGTAGCCGCCAAAGAAGTCCCGTCCATGAGTTTGATCGTTACACTGGCGTATACCCCGGCGTTAGCTTCACCGAATGCGGTCAAGAAAGCGTCCAACTCTTTTTGCGTTTTGGGTTTTTTATCTTCTATCGCCGCCTTCAACGCTTCTCCCGTACCTACCGCGTTGCCTTTGTCGCTCTTGCTAGTTGTCACAGAATATACCAGGCCTGCAACCACGAACGAGTCAGATACAAGTACCCTGCCTCCCTGTATACTGGCTTGCAATATCTGTACTGCCTCTTCGCCGGCGATACGTACCGTTATTGAAACCTGACTTCCGGGATTAGCGCCCGTAAAGTTCTCCAACAGTTTCTCTACATCATCTTTAGCGGTGATCTCCGTCTCTTCTACCAACCTGACAAATGCCACACTGTTCTTAACGGCGGTACTGCCGTGTCCGGCACTTACCCATCCCGAAACCGCTTTTCCGTTAGCGCTTATAGCCCTTACGAACCTGCTTACAACCCCGTCCGCACCTATCTTGAATTTCTCTCTATCCCGGGCATTAATGCCTGTATCGAACTCAAACGTAACATCAACCGTTATCCCGGCATTCAGTTCCGCGAATTCGGTGAGGAATTTTTCCCGGGCGACGGCACTTGAAAGATCTTTAACTGCATTGACCGCGTCTTCAAACGCTTGCGCGTTTTCGACGGCCGTTTTAGACCCGTCCTCGCTACGGCTTACCCACCCTTTGACCGTTGTACCGTCTCCTCGGGTTACTTCCATATATTTGCTTACAAGGCCGCCGGGTGAAACCATAAATTCAGGGCTATACCCTTCCTGTGACCACACCATCATCTGGACAGTGATACCGTCTTTCGCGCCTTCAAACATCCGCATTATCTCTTCACGGCCTTCTTCGGACTTAAGTTTACCCTTGTTTTTGAGGAATTTATTCTTAATATCCTCTACTTTACCTTTTACCTTCTTGACTGTTTCTCCCAGGACTGACCATTCCGCGGCCGTAGCGCTTACCCATACTTGCGCGCCCATTTTCTCAGAATTCTTCCCGGTCTCCTCGGTCAACAACTCCGCGTATGTGATACTGCCATCGGCGTTGTATGTTTTCTTTGATCCTTCGGTGGGGTTACCCAGAACATCAAACGCTTTGTAATATACCACCTCTGTTGACTCACTGTAAATATTACCGTCTTCGTCTTTTTCCGTTATTTTCGTTTTTGAATAAACAAGTTTGCCACCTTTGTACTGTCTGTCCAGTACGTCCTTATAAGTGTACACGGTGCCGCCCGCCGCCCCTCGAACCGAATACCCGGCGCCGCCATCATATCCACCGCTTAAATTGATCCCGATATCCGAATCGCCATAATAAGCCGGTCTTTCCGCGGCCGAGAACGCCGAGGCGACACCTCGGAAATCACCCGATGAAAGGAACGCGGTCACGATATCCTGATCATAACCGCTTGAGGTTACATTGCCGGAGTTCACTTTCGTTTCGATGAGACGCCCATAGGTATCATATTTCCGGTTAGAACTATCAGACCAACTGATGTTGTCACTACTAGTCGCGTCAGGATAATAGATCATATCGGCGGTCTTAATAAGACCGGAGGCATCGTCATATACTATGTTATAAATATCAACGTCCGAGCTTGTCTCCGACTTGGACGCTATCTCCGCGTTGCCGAGAGCTTCCCCATCTACTATAAGATCCTCAATACGATACAACGTGTTGCCATCCGCGTCTTGCTGACCGGTGTCGGTAATGTAACCGGTAATAAGTTTCCCATCAACAGTCCTGGAAAACCATACCGCCACATCCACATTTCCTGCCGCGCTGGCCATCCAGCTGCAATCTAAGTCCCTCGCGACGGTATATTGCGCGCTGGTAAGCCTGCCATCGGAATTGTAACCTCTGTCAGCGCCGTAATCCGTGTACGTTACCGTATCGGCATCAGTTCCGCTGCCGAAGGTAACCGTCCTGACCATATCCGCCACAAGATTCTCGCCGGTACGGCCGTTTATTACCGTATCTACCGTATATACCCTTTGCAGTGTCGTATCATCAACAAAAAGGTCGGTCGCCGCCGGAGCGGAATACGAATACGCATGCGTGATCGTGCTCCCGCTTGTGCTGGATCCTCCACCCTTCCTGATAATACCACTCTCCGTAACCCTGACATTCGAGTGTGTCAGAAGACCGCCGGCGTATCCTCTGGCGATCGTATCCTCCAGAACAATAACGGTGTTATTGCTCAAGTATGTTATTTCCTGCCTCATCCATTTAGGCTGTCCCGGTCCGGCATAGAAATTACCATAACTCGCTATTGCCGGCTCTCCGGTCCAATCAGGATGGGGTTCCATCCAGGTCTCGATGTAATATGTATAATTTAATGACGTATTACCGCTGCCGCGGGACTCTGTTATCTGCACCATAGAATACCTGAGTCCGCCTTCTTCATAGTACGTACGCGGCATTACATCTTCTTCGATGGTCAGCACATTACCGTTTACATCGCTGGTGGTCCTCATCATCTCACTCACACGGCCGGCATTATCATAAAGGATGTTATCGCCGGTTCCGTTCGTGCCAGATGTGCGGACATAATATATCTTGTTAAGACCGCCGCCGGTCAGAGTGATCTTTACCGACGATTCGGCGATCCTCCCGTCGGAGTCATACCTTGTCGCGTAAGTACCCGTGGGAGTAAGCCCCTGTTCACTGAAAATCTGAACGCCGCCGCTTAACGCGCCGATATCCGTACTCACGGTCCTGTCCATACGTTTTATCATCCCGTCCGCGTTATACCGCATGTTACTTTTCACTTCTGTAGTGGTCATGATCACATTCCCGGCGGAATCAAGCTCGTCGATATATTGCGTCATACCGGTCGCCCTTCCCAATGGATCGGCGGCTCCATACGTAATATCGCTCTCCGTCCTCGTGTCATATTTTTTCTTGAATGCGGCACCGCTCGAAACAACCCAGGTGTTAGCGTTAACATCCCAGGAACTTGCCTCCGTAATATGCACTAAAGGCGACGTAAGGAGCCGGCCCTGTTCATCATACGTCCTAACCGCACTAGCATCGTCGCTTTCAACGGTAGTCTTACCCAACAACCGTATAGCACCGTTACCATCTGCGTCGGATGAACGCCTATCCATTCTTTTTACCTGCCCGAGATCGTTATACTCCAATACGTGTGTAATGTCGTTCTTATTTCCGTTAGCGCCACCGGTAGTCCGGCGTTCCGTCCATAATGCCCGACCTTGACCATCAAAAATGGCCGTACCGGTCAAACCAGTTGACATCCCGCCGGCATTACTCACAAATGTTTCCACGTTATACGAAGTATTGAGCGCGGTGTTGCCGGATCCGGCGGATCCGGATTCCGTAACACGTGTCTTAGAATGCACAAGCCTGCCGAGATAATCGTATTCCCTGTCAATGCCCACACCAGCATAATTGTCGTCCTCTGTCGTGGTCTTACCCATAGAGGCAACCGTACGCGTCATCCGTAGCGTCTGGCCAAGCGCGTTATAATCGGTAACCGCGGCAATATCTATCGTAACGGTAGATGCACTCAAAAGAGCGCCGGTTCCGCTTACGCTGGTGGGCGCTGCAATACCGGTTGAGCTGTAAGAAAGTGCGCCCGAGGTCTCTGTCATCGTAGTTTTGGAATGCTTGAGTTTCCCGTCAGCGAAATATGTCCTCTCACCCGTGTTATTCGAAAAATCTACCTCAACGGATTTCTTGTATCCGGTTGAGGCCGCCGTGCCGTCATTGTCAACGGACGTACCATCGTAGCCTATGACCGCTCTCTGCATTTTGTTTACAAGACCGTTATTCTTGAAAGTATCGATAAACGTTATCTCGGTTCTGGATCCGGAAGCAAAATTTCCGCTAGTTGCCTGTTCGGTAACAACCCGTTTTGACCATTGCGCGCGGTCAAGCACATCGTAAAAAGTCGCGGCATACCCGCCGATATCTCCCGACATGAATGACTCGGAAATGTAACTGTGGTGCAATACGCCCGCGGCGGTCCCGGGGTCGGCTACCGTGAACCCGACACTGCCTGTGGTATAAGTTACATCGCCCGTAGTTTCCGTGACGGTTGTTTTTGAATAAGTAAGGTTCCCGGTCCCGGGGTCGTACGTCCTTTCTTCTCCGTCAGTCGAAGAATCAACCTCAACCGTGTTCTTTGTCCCGCTCGTTTCAGATACGTAACGATTCATCTGCGAGACCCGGCCCACAGAATCATAGACCACAGCGTTAGTTATCTCTGTCCGGTCGCTACCGCCGTTGTCGTTCGTTACGACACGTGTGGTCCAGCGTGCCTGGCCCAGGTTTCTTGTTGCGTCAAACTCTTCTATCGTAGTCGCGGCATCATATTCGCGGTAAAGCATAGTAGTGCTGCTAGTTGACAGGTATGATGACAAAGGATTCTCGTCGGTAAGATCCGCGCTCGCCACAGTCACGCCGCCGGCGGTTGTTCCCCCTTCATATATCGTCATGGTCGAAGTTGTAAGCCTTCCGTGCTCATCATACGTTCTGCCCGCTGTATCGTCCTCAACGGTTTTCTTGTAACCGGTCGCGGCGGTAACACGTTTCATCTGTTGTACACGGCCAAGGACGTCGTACCCGCCGTCCATATACGATATTTCAGTAGTAGTTCTCGTTGAAGACGCGTATCCGGAAACAGGTGTTATTGTTTTCTGCGACCATTCCACCCGGCCTTCTGCATCATAATAACTCGTACCGGCCGGTATCGCGAAGTCCTTCATGTTCGTTTCAACATCGTTTTGAGTATGAAGTGTCGCCCCGCTATCGCTAGAGCTTTTTTCTGTGATACGCGTGTTCGAGTACTCCAGACGGCCCTGAATATCATATTCCCTGTCCTTTATACCGCCGTTACCGGCAACCGCGCCGTCATCTTCGATAGTCGTTTTATTTGTCGAACCGGTGTCTCCCGTAGTTGTACGTTTCATTTTCTTGATCTGGCCAAGCGCGTTATATTCCCCCACGTTATCGGTACTATAAACAAACGTTTCAACCGTGGAAGATCGGTCTATATAAGTACCGGAAGCGTACTCGGTTATCGCGTCAAACGATCCGGCAGACACGGAATCAGAAGAAATAGTATGTGTTCCGGTAAGCGCGCCTTGTTCGTAAATGGTCGTTTCTGACGTTAAAAGGCTGCCCCTTTTGTCATACGTTCGCGGTGAGGTGGATACATCCACTTCCAGTGTTTTCTTATGTCCGTCCGACGTCCCGCGTTTCATATACAGTACCTGGCCAAGCTTGTTGTACCCGTTGGAAGCGTTTATGTACGTTATATCGACTTTTACTTCCGCTATATCCCCCGCGGTATCATTTGTCGTCTTTTTCATCGACCATTCCACGCGGCCCGTTGAAGTGTCATAGGCACTCGAGGCGACGGTAAGGCTTCCCAATCCGGTTTCGGTATGACTTTCCATCCATGTCTCGACCACATAGCTACGATCAAGCGTACTGCCTCCATCATTGGATTCTTCGCGTACCGTTGTATGAGAATACTTCAAGCGGCCGAGTTCATCATATCGCCGCACACCTGTCTGATCGTCAATTTCAATATTTATCTTTTCGATTGAGGCAACGTCATCAAGAGTTATCCTCTGCATCCTTAAAACTTGGCCCAGGTCATTATAATTCGCGGAATCTATATCCGTAACTACGGTATAGGCGCGGTCAAGCTCATATGTGCCGGTAAAATCGCCGGTAACTTCCGTATCAGTAAGTTGGCTCACACCGGCATTTATGCCTACTTCACGCGTTCTCGTACTTGAATGTGTAAGACGGCCGTATACGTCATATCTTCTGTCAACCCCGCTTTCACTCACAATGGCCGCTCCGTTAATAGAAACGTTCTCGTCTGTTTCCCTGGTCTTCTTAAACCCATCTGAGGTAACCCTGCTCAGCTGAGCTACCTGACCCAAAACGTTGTAACCGGTAGACGCGTCTATGTGCGTTATATCGATCTTATTATTGACCGAACCGGCATCATCATTTGTCACTTTTTTCAGAGACCATTCCACGCGCCCCGTTGCCGCGTCATAGCAACTGGCCGGAGAGAACGCGACATCTGTATCTGTGTGGCTTTCCATCCATGTCTCGACAGTCGAGACATGGTTCAGGCTGACTCCGGAACCGCTTACTCTTGTTTCCGTGGTAATCGCGTATGAATACGTCAACCGGCCTTTGTCGTCATAACGTCTCTTCTCCTGATCCTGCTCCTGGAAACTCTTGCCCAATGCCGCGCTATCGTTGGTTGTAGTACGTGTCATCATCGCTACCTGACCCAAAGCGTTTGTCGCGTCATCGTACGCGTTTACAGTCATACCCACCTCATACCAACGGTCGAGCCCGGTTCCCGTAGCCGCGCTCTGTGATATATCCGACCATAGTTCGTTAGCCGTGAACTCACTTGAGATCCCTGCATAAAGACCTACTTCGTGCGTACTTGTTGTCGAAGAAAGGATACGGCCCTGGAGATCATACGCTCTTGTAGTCCCGTCGGCATCGAATTCCAGTGTCTTTTTGTACCCGCTGTCTATAGTCACGCCGGCTTCCTTAACACCGTCCCATGTGCCGCGGTGCATGGAAAGCACCTGTCCAAGATCGTTATAGGTGTCCATATAACTTACTTCTGTCTTGTTCCCGGAACTCCCTGATCCGTTCGCGGCGTTTTCCATTATCGTCTTTTTTGAATACCTTACCCTGCCCGTTACAGCGTCGTAATATACAGATCCGGATGGCAGAGCGAAATCTTTCATCCACATCTTAACGGCATAAGTATGGTCGAGAGTTCCGGTAGAGCTCCATTCTCTGATAGTCGTATCCGAATATGTCAGTCGGCCTTTGATGTCGTACGTCCTGTCTCCGCCGTCGGTCTCGGTAGTTATCTTATTCGCGGCGGCACTATCGGAGGACGTCTCACGTTTCATATGTAAGACCTGCCCGAGATCGTTA
>JAJRVD010000029.1 GCA_024277375.1 Candidatus Omnitrophota bacterium
CTCTACCTCTCGTGCCCACAGTTCATCTATTTCTTTTTGAGTTGGATGCAAACTGTTCAGAATCTTTTCAATCAATTTTGTTTTTATTTCTATAGGAAGTGATTCCACCATTGACATAAGTTCTTCTGCCTTTGTTGCCATCGAGGAGCTCCTTTAAGGTTTTCTTTATTATATCATAAGGGCCAGGCTCTCCTGCCTTTATAGAGTGCCAGCGGAACAGTAGTCAGGTGGAGAGTGTTTGGTGCAGAAAGTTAGTTTTGACACCGCAGGAGAAATCAGGCCAGAATCCGGGATGTCCTTGAAGAAAAACGTCCAGGGAAATTTTTCCCATTAAATCGCCACATTGGGATATTTTGCCCTTGACATCCGAAAGGCAGCCCTGCATCGAAAAGTCACAGGTCAAGGGCTGACCCTCATTGGGTTTTGCGCTGGGATGTAGCGTGAAAGTCCGTGTTTGTTTTTCATGTCTAACAAAAAACCCAGAAGCGGCGAAATCGCCGTCCGCTGGAGAGGGTTGTTATGAAGTTTTGTATTCTTCTATTACATCTTCAAACTGTCTTTTGCCGTGTATCACTGCGATTATTAATATTTGTCTCTTTTTCACCTGATACATAAGACGATAACTATATACTATCAACTCTCTTATATCTTCCTTCCCTAATTCTGGAACAACTCTTCCAATTTTCGGAAATTCCTTTAATTTCTCTGTTGCTTGAAAAATCTTATTCACTACTGCCTTTGCGTAAAACCTTGAATCCCTTTCTATATACTCTGCAATGGACTCAATATCTTCTATTGCTTCTGGGGACCATACTATTCTGTAAGCCATTTATTTAATCTCTTTTCCGCTTCTTCATGAGAAATAGTTCCTTCTTTCTCAGCTCGCTCTATCCCTTTTTGGATTTTTTCTAAGACATAAAGATGGTATTGAATATCTTCAATAGTGCAATCATCTGGAAGTTTTTCCAGTAAGGTCTTAACTTCTTCTTTTACCGTATTCATAATTAACCTCGCATTTTCGTTTTTTATATTTTATCATAACAACCAAGTTATTGTAGTCTTACCAACTCCGCCCTTAAAATTAATTGTTGCGATACTCTTCATAGCCTATTCCCTTTGAGAGTTATTTTTTAGGCATAACGACCAAGCTCACCTGCCGCTATGAAGCGCAGCGTAATAGCGGTCAGGTGCAGCGTTTTGTTATGCCTTTTTAGTATCCAATATTCCAATTTCCACACCTTCAACCGAGTGCTTCATTCGTTCAATCTCTATTTCTTTTTGATCATAATAAACAGTCCATGCAGGGGAACTCCCATCTCTAACATTTCCGTTTTTATCTTGCTTTCCTTTGTTCCATACAGAAATTACATACCGATGGTTTTCAGATAAAAATTTTCTCTTTAATTTCATTTCAAACCGTGTCATGCGATCATGTATTGGATTTAAGATTACATTGACATCCTTCGGGATAGACTTTCTTAACTCGAATGTGTCATGTATCTTTTGGTCTGACCTTGAATACTTCACCCCGTTCGTTTCACCACATAACAGCACACAGCAATTACCAAGTACGCGCTTTGGCAATTCAGTTCTTACAAAATCTTGCATAAATATTTCTTCAATATTTTGCCCTTTCTTTCGCTCAAAATCGGCTACATCTGCCTTGCGTAATCCAGTTAATGTTCCGAATACTTGGGAAAACTCGTATTCTTTCCAACCTGAAGTAGATCTGTAGTAAATAACATAACGCCCGGCCTCCCGAATTTTACCATCCTGAAACTCTTCGAGGAAAACAGTCTTTATATTTTTGAGATTTTTAATATATTTTTTGGGGCTGTAGCCTTTTCTTGGGGCAATACTGAATAATGAAAACAGGACAGAATCACATCCTTCCTTGTCAAGAATATTTAATATTGAAGGAAGTGCAAAACTGAAATCCCTATATCCATTTGGAAATACGAGATTATAATCCCGAGCAACAATTCCAATTTTTTGAAGATTGAGATTGGGGATAAAATCAAGCTCCCTATGGGGTGACTTTGATGATAGACTGCGTTTTTTGGTCATGCTGTTGTTTCCGTGTTATTCAGTAATAACTCCTTAAATTTTGTTATATCTGTTTTGTTTTCTGGATCGAGTGAACACCAAACCAGTTCACGGGAATATAAGCGGATTGTTTTTCCTCTTCCCCAGAGTAAAGGCGCAAAATCTCTGAGAGTGTCATACCATGCTCTTTGCTCATCTCTATAAGGTGGATCATTGTCACGCTTATTAAGCGTTTGGCATAATGCATACCATTTTTGTATAGAATATCCATATTCTTTTTCTTTTGGATAATAACTAAGCGTAATCTCTCTAGGCTTTGTGAAATGTTGAGATTCATCAAACTCAACAATAAGATCCTCTCCAGGAATAAAAAAATCAACTCTTGGTAATTTCTTAGCTTTAACAAAAACATCAAACCCTCGATATTTCTGTAGTTGTAAGTAAATCGGTTCAATATCAGCATATATATCGGTATCAGAATAACCCTCTAGTCTAGCAGGGAGCTTTAAATCATAATTTACTTCAACATTACCAAATATCGCTTCAAGCAGTTGCTTGACTCTTTCCTTACAATCTTTGCAACGTTCATTGTGATTTTTTGTTCGAACCATGAAGCATCCTTTTTGAGGCATAACGTGTGGCTCAGCGGCAGCGGTTAGCTGTCCGCTGAATCCGCTTGTTGTGATTCTCTTTTATCGGGATCGAAATCGCTATCGGAATCGAAATCGATTCTCTCATCTCCATAGGCATGGGGATCTTCCCTGACGGCATAGCCTCTGCCACCTAATCGGCTGAGCATCGCAGCTATGCGGTCCAACTCGGCTTTGCGTTCCTGGCTCTCCGCTTTATCGAGCGCTTTCCCGACCACCAGAACATCCTGGATCGCGGCACACTCCAATGCCGAACCACGGGCAATCTCAAGTAACGCCTTCGATCGGCTTCCGCTGTCTTGCCATTGCCTTCGGCGATATTCAGCGGTATCGACTGGCTGGCGCGAAGCCATTGATCCCGGGCTGACCGATGAACTCCGGTCAGGCTGGCCGCTTTCTCGTAAACCCAGGCCACGTAGCCGATAGCAAGGCGATAAACATCCAGTCTCTCATGTCCAAGCGTCATCTTATCATTCGATTGCGATAGCGATCCCGATTACGATTTGGTTTATCCCAACATCCTTTATCCTATTGGCGTAACTATATCATAAAAGATATTGAAAGTCAAGCAATATCAGGAGGTTATCCTGTGCGTAGGATGTGTGTCTATATGTGGTGTGGCATTACCAGATACTTACCCTGAAACCCGCGGCCTACC
>JAJRVD010000030.1 GCA_024277375.1 Candidatus Omnitrophota bacterium
GTGGGTTATTGGGTGTATGGGATAATTCAATATATAGATACCGTAAAGCAACCAACAGGTGCGCCGTCTTCCCCCATGGGGGAAGAGATCAAAGAACTGGAACATGAAAGTGCCCAATTATCTTGACACTACTTTTTCAGTTTCTGTATTTACACTTAACAGAGAATATGTTATAATTTTGACCAATGATACAACATGTATAGCAGTTCCTATGCTGTAGCCACAAAATGAGGGAGGAGACCGTGAAAATAATATCCATTGCGAACCAAAAAGGTGGATGTGGGAAGACAACGCTCGCGGTGAATATCGCGGCGACACTTTCAAGGCTCGGCAATAATACACTTCTTATAGATCTTGATCCTAAGGCACATGCTACTTTCGCTTTAGGTTATAACGAGAAGTCTTCCGAGAGAAGGACTTCTTACGATATATTCCGGGGGCAGTTTGACGGAACCCCTGTAAAATTTGAAGAACTCATTATTTCCGACAGGGAAAATTTTTCTTTTATTCCCGCCAATATGATGTTAAGCGCTGCCGAGATCAACCTGGGGAATGTGAACGGCGCGGCAACCATTATATCCAAGACGTTAGCAGATCCTTTTTTTGAAAGTTTTGATTACGTTGTAATTGATTCTCCTCCAAGTTTCGGTTTTTTAACGCTTAATTCAATGTGCGCGGCGGATATGATACTTGTCCCCATGGATTTGAGTTATTTTTCATTTAATGGCATAAATAGTGTTTACCGTGTGACAAGCCTCCTGAATAAGGAGACCGGCAGATCTCCTCAGATATTCTTTTTGATGAACATATACGATAAGAGATCCAACTTTGCCAAACAGTTCGAGATAGACGCGAAGTATAAATTGGGTCCATACTTGCTTTCGACAAAAATTCGGTCAAGTGTACGTTTAAGGGAAGCGGCGCGGGTGGGGAAAACCATATTTGAGCATGACCCTAAGTGTAAGGCTTCTCTTGATTTTTATAATTTAACAAGCGAGATATTGACTTCAGAAAACATTAATGCCGAGGCGTCATTGAAGGAATTCGTATTTCATGCGCCAAAGGCCGGGGCGGTTTATGTTTTGGGAGATTTTAACGGGTGGCAGAAAACAGAGGCCAGCCGTCTTACCCAGCTTGAAAACGGACAGTGGTCCGCGCATTTCACTTTGAGTAAGGGCAAATATCGTTATAAATACCTTGTCGACGACAAGTGGACCCATGATCCTGCGAACCCCCAGAAGGAGATCAATACGTTCGGTACTATTGACTCTATCCTGAAAGTGTAATATATTACATAAAGCAGATCTTAGACATGAGCCATAGCGCACCCGGAAGGGTGCGCTGCTTATCTTAAAACAAAGAAAAAAGGGAGAGGATATGTCACAACCAGTAGTTTACGTAAAAAGCAAAGAAAATATCGTACAACGTTACGAAGGTAATCCCATAATAACAAAAGAGGATATACCCGCGGCGGCCAAAGGTGTATACAACTCGGGATGTATAAAGACCACTGAGGGCAAATATGTTATGCTGTGCCGGGTTGAAACACCTTCGATGAAACAGCTTATTTGGCCCGCGGATTCAGATGATGGTATAAATTTTACCCCTCGTCCCGAACCCATTAAAATGCCGGATACCGATGACTTCAAGGAATATACTGCAGGTATGTATTATGATCCGCGCGTTACGCTCATAGAGGGTACGTACTACGTAGTGTTCGCGTGTCATAGCGGTCATTCCTGTCGGTTAGGCCTTATGGAATCTCCCGATATGAAGGAATTTAAATGGAAAGGATTTATTACAGAGACCGATAACCGTAACGGAGTTCTTTTTCCTGAGAAGATAAACGGTTTATACGCTCGTTTGGACAGGCCTAATACGGGTGACGGCGCGGGGTATATGTGGGTATCATATTCCCCGGATCTTATTCACTGGGGACAGTCAAGCGCGGTGGCGATGACTCAGGACGAATGGGGTTGGAAGAAAAACGGTCCAGGCGCGGTTCCCATAAAGACCGATAAAGGTTGGCTTGTGATCTATCATGCCGTGAACGTCCAGTGCGCGGCTCAGTATGTATATCATCTTGGCGTTATGCTTCTTGACCTTAAAGACCCGTCTAAGGTTATAGCGCGAGCAAAAGCCCCTATACTGTCTCCGGTTAAAGAGTATGAACTTCATGGATTAACTTATGCTGTAGTGTTTACCTGTGGCGCGGTGCTTGAAGATGACGGGGAAGTGAAGATTTATTATGGTGGTGCCGACACGGTGCAGTGTTTAGCGACAGCTAAACTCGATGATTTGGTTGATGCATGTTTCAATAGATAGTTTAGGATGGTAATATCGAGTAACGGGGGGTATCCCGTGCTCAAACATGCGGTTTAATTCGGGGACTGTCCCGGCGAAGCGAGTGGACTGTCCCCAAATTAAACCGAACTGCGCGCGGGATACCCCCCCCGTTACTCGATAAGAGGCCTATTGCAAACATGTTTAGAGTTACGGAAAAGAAAGAGAAGAATTTAAGAGAGAAAATGCGGCTTCTCGGAGTGAAAGAATCCGATCTGACCGAACGGTTTATACGTTCGGGTGGTCGCGGCGGTCAGAATGTAAATAAAGTCTCCACCTGTGTATACTTGAAACATAGACCAACCGGCACGGAGGTTAAATGCGCCAGGGAACGTTCCCAGGCGCTTAACCGTTTTTTTGCCAGGAGAATGATAGTCGCGAAAATAGAGAAGCAGGTTTTTGGCAGGGCGGCGGAAGAAAGAAAGCGGATCGAGAAAATACGCAGGCAGAAAAGAAAACGGTCAAAACGCGCTAAGGAAAAGATGCTTGAAGTGAAAAGGAAGCAATCTCAGAAGAAAGCCCTGAGAAAACCACCAGACATGTCATCCTGAGAGAGGACGAAGCCCGAGTCGAAGGATCTCTATGAATCATGAAGAAGCTTAAACTGGATCTGCATGACATCTTCAACAAACATCGCGAGATAGAACGTGCCCTTACCGATATTTTAAAAGAAGCCAAAGAGACAAAAGTAAAAATAGTCGAGATAATCCCCGGCAAGGGCTCAGGTCAATTAAAGAAGAGGGTCTTAAAATTTTTGGAAAGAAACCGAGGGTTATACGACAGGGTTGACAAGGATTCCAAGAACTGGGGAAGGCTTTTTGTGAGATTTAAGTAAGCGTATCCCATGCTGTAAGGGTTCCGCAAAACGGCGCTTTTTGTCATCCCCGCGAACCGTCTGTGTCATAATGTAGGGGCTTGATTTATCAAGCCCGTTATATCGGGTTCGATAAATCGAATTCCTACAATATGTTGTATGCAGTCCTTAGCAAAGTGACTTGCGACACAGTCTGGAAAGCTGGGATCCAGAAACCATTGATTTTATCGGATTATAGATTTTCCGGACCAACCTGCGGTCGGTGCTCCGCGGGAATTACAACGTTTTGAGGGTTCGTATAACTCTATACTACGTGTGAAAAAGGAGATAGGTGGCAAAAAAGACAAGGGACAGTTGGGGCTCAAGACTGGGCATTATAATGGCGGTAGCCGGTTCCGCCGTCGGTCTTGGTAATTTCCTCCGGTTCCCGGTCCAGGCGGCTCAGAACGGTGGCGGCGCGTTCATGATCCCATATTTTATTGCGCTTCTCTTGGTAGGCATACCTCTTATGTGGGTTGAGTGGGGGATAGGCCGATATGGCGGAGGTTTCGAGCACTCAACGGCTCCCGGTGTTTTTCACAGTATCTGGCGTAAGAACCGGTTTATCAAATATTTTGGTGTAATAGGAATTTTCGGTCCGCTTGTTATAATGATCTACTACACGTATATCGAGTCGTGGACATTGGCCTACAGTTTCTTTTCGATCACTCAAAAATATGCCGCTATAGGCGACCAATCTACTATGCAGGCCTTTTTAAGAGGGTTTCAGGGGCTTGAAAAGAACGCGTTTTTCTCCAGTATTGCGCCGGCATACACATTTTTTCTAATAACGTTCGTTGTGAATATGGTGGTATTGAATCACGGGATAAGAGGAGGGATAGAAAAATTCTGTAAATTCGCGATCCCGATATTATTTGTTTTCGCGATCGTTTTGGTTGTAAGAGTTTTAACCTTGGGTGTTCCGGATATTACCCGTCCTACGTGGAACATTACAAATGGTCTCGGATATTTGTGGAATCCGGATTTTTCGCTACTAAAAAGCGCTAAAGTCTGGTTGGCCGCGACCGGGCAGATATTTTTTACGCTTAGTGTGGGCATAGGCGTTATTTTAACGTACGCCAGTTACCTGAAGAAGGGTGATGACGTTGCTCTCTCCGGTCTGATGGCGGTAAGTATGAACGAAATGGCGGAGGTCATCCTCGGCGCGAGTATAGTGATACCGGCGGCATTTGTTTTCTTTGGCCCCGTGGCTATAGGGGATATAGCTAATTCCGGAGCTTTCAACCTGGGGTTTGTGACCATGCCTCTTATCTTTGGTAAATTGCCGTTCTCCGAGATACTTGGGTTCTTGTGGTTTGGGTTGTTGTTCCTCGCGGGTGTTACGTCGTCCGTTTCTTTGGCACAGCCCGCGGTAGCCTTTTTAGAGGACGAATTTAATCTTACGCGTAAAAAAGCCGTGTCAATTTTCGCGGTCGCGACATTTACGTTGTGTAACGGAGCTATTTTCTTTTTAGGCAAAGGCGTTGTGGATGAGCTGGATTTTTGGGGCGGCACATTTTGTCTGACGGTTTTCGCGACGGTAGAAGTAATTCTCTTTGCCTGGGTGTTCGGTATAGATAAAGCGTGGGAAGAGATGCATCATGGCGCGGATATGCGTATTCCCAAAATATATAAGTTTATCATCAAGTACGTCACTCAGACATTTCTTCTGGTGATACTGGGTACGTGGTTTTTTCAGGAGTGGTTGCCGATCATAGCGATGAAGAATGTGCCGGCCGAGACAAGCGGGTATATCCTGGCGACCCGGGTAGGGCTATTGCTACTGTTTCTGGTATTGGCTGTTCTTGTCAAGATAGCCTGGCGGAAGCGAAAACTTAATTCAAGCGTTATCGAGGGGTAACAATATGACTCTTATGGGTTGGATATTTATGTGTTTTTCGTGGGGACTTATCCTGAGCCTCGCCGCGTTCTGCTTTCTTCGTATCTTTCGTAAAAAAGAAGTCGACTAAACTTTTAGCCTTCGAAGGCTTGTGGGTGTACTTTTCGGTGTAATGTTTCTTGGGTGTTTATGAGGCCTACCCCACAGCCTTACAGAATAGTAACCTGCTTAAACATACGAAAAGATGGGGACTGTCCCAAGCGGCGAAGCCGCGCGTGGACTGTCCCCATCTTTTATCCATCGACGACCACTCTGAATTGTTTCCGAGATATTGTCATCTCTTGCAACAGACGAGACAAGCCGGGACTGTGCCGGAGGCACTGACCCGGCCTGGAAGCACGGTGAAGGTGTGGCCCTTTGGGGCCAGGCCCCAAAGGGCCACACCGTGGTGCTGAAAAAGGATGGTATTGTTGCTGAGGCCAATATGAAAAAGGCTAATGCCGTTGTGACTGAAAAACTTATACCTTTAGATGAAAAGATCAAAGAGCTTCTTAAAGCGGGAGATGAAAGATCTGTATCGGAGGCGAAAAACCTGGTTGATGGTTATATGGATTGGTATCAAAAAATGCTAGAGAGGGGTATCATTGATGTTGACGAATATAATACTGAGGTCTTGGGACACGTTGGGATCGATAGGAAGGGCAACGTGAAAGGTATTGATTTCAGTCATTTGCGTATGACTGAGGGGATCAATCTTGAATATTATCTAACTCGGACCGCTAATCTGTTATTTGACCAGCTTTGCAGGCTAGCTGGTGACTACGGCGAAGCGGGTAGGGTCCTACGGTCACATTTTTCAGAAAGGGGATTGGAAGAAAAGATGCTCTTAATGCAAGACTCCTCGGGGCGAGAAATGTTGGGTGTGCCAATGCCGATAAAAGAGTCTCCACTGTTGAATTATGTTTTTAGACAGAGTGAGAAAGATCAGCCGGAGGAGGAGCGTCTTTTGGTTGAAACTGATTTCTTAAGAAAAAATCTGTCAATAGTTGAAACGCTTTTGGCGGACAGTAAAGACAATGTGTTGTTGCGTGTGCCGGTAGAGCCCATCGAATATGTGGACGCTGAGAGTATTAGATCATTTCTGAGTGCTTTCCAGGAGACTTCGAAAGGATATGTGGAATTATTTTATATGACAGGGGTGGGAGAGGTGAGTGAGGGAGTATACCGGAAACTCGGCTTGAGGAAAACTTCTTTGCCGAAAGACTTGAAGGCGCGAACAAAACAGAATACTATAAGCTTATTTTCCGTAATGAAGGGCGAGGTTTCATCTGACTTGGTGCAGGCTAAAAAGGATATTGATATACTTTTGAAAATAAGACTGGGTACAGTAGAGGTCGCCGAAACACAAATAGTTCCCGTGGGCTGGCAGAATGACCCGGCAGGACTCGTGCGAGGCGCGCACATAGGGCTTCAACTGATCCATCTCGCGCGGCAAAAAGAACACACCAAAAACAGCGATAAAGAATTTGCGGAGACAGCTGCTTCCGCGATAAGAGATCTATTAGGCGCGGAAGAGGGTAAATTTACGGATAGTGACATGATGCGTATAGCGTTTGGATCGCCTGGTGAATGTGTGATCTCACTCTATAAACTCATAAGGCTTCTGCCGATGGATCCGGTCGACTTGGAGGAATTAAGGGTGATATACGAAGAAGCCGCGGAACAATTCGCGTAACGGCGGTTATTGCAAGTCACCTTGTGAAGGGCTGCATACAACAAATTGTAGGGGTTCGATTTATCGAACCCGATATGACGGGCTTGATGAATCAAGCCCCTACATTACGACACAGCCTCTTCGGCGGGACCAAGCTTGCTCGGTCACGAGCAATCCAACCGATCATAAGAATCGTCATACCAACCCCTATTGGTTGAGCTTGGGATTCTCAAAAGCAAAAAAATGAGGTATTTTTTTGCTTTTTGTCCAAAGGTCATATATGCTTAATACAAGATTATAATATTAATACCATTTATGTCTGGTGCGGGATATAAAAAAGGAGAGGTGTTATGGAAAAAGATGTATCAGTATTTGAGAAAAACAAGTATCAGGATGTCAGGGTTAGAATTTCCGAGTATCAGGGGAATGACGTGATAGATATTCGGATCTGGACCCAGCCTCCCCAAGGTGACGAAAAAGTACCTACGGGGAAAGGGGTCAACATAAATGTAAGACTTTTTCCGAAGCTCAAGGAAGCTGTTGAGAAACTCGAAAAAGATCTTAAAGAAAATAACCTGATCTAAGTAGAGCCTGATCAGGAACTATAGAAAAACCGGAGATGTTTTTATGGAGCAGCATGATAGAAGACGGTTTTTGCGACATCTTTTAGTTAGCCCGCTTGAATTTAAAATTACCGAGAAAGGTAAAACTGAAAAGACGAAGACGGTCAATGTAAGTGAGGGCGGGCTTATGTTCACTTCCAGGGAGAAAGTGGAAGATGGGACGAAAATAACGCTCAGCATGCCCTTGTATGACAAGGTTTTCAAGGTTAAGGCCGAAGTGGTTCATACTGAAAAATCTGAGTCAAAAGGACTATATAACATAGGTGTTGCCTTTCTGAATTATACCGATGCTTTCAAGGTTAAACTTATTGAACAGATATATCTCATAGAAGAATATCGTGGTTTGAGGTCTCTTCAATTGGGCAAGGAGCTAACGCTTCAGGAAGCGTCCGAAGAATGGATCAAACGATATTCCGAGAGATTCCGCAAACTCTATTGGTAATTAATCCTTTCCGTCCGTATTGGATTCTTCGTGTACGGATCATGTAATGCCCTTTAAATTTGATTGGTATCCTAAGCAACTCGTGAAGCTGGTTGTTATACTCCTACCAGGGCCCCTCCGCCCGGTGTGGATCCTCCCTGTACGGAGCATAACAACCAGCTTCATCCGGGGCTTCATAGTCTTGTAACATACCAATTTAGAATATTCCGATCAATGAACATCCAAAAGTCCTGATTCTCGGGACGCTTTTTCTCTAATGGGACGAAAAGCATACACACAAGCCTTCCATAAAATACCACAACATAGTGGGGTGTGCGAGGTTTCTGAGCCTACATGGTGTAGGGGCGTAAAATGTTTTAAAATATACGGATACAGCGGTTGACACAGACCCGGTTATTGTGTATACTTTGAGTAAGCTGGAGCAAAGTGGAGGAGAGTGGAGTGTTTTACGGAGAGCATACACATTCAATAGATAAGAAGAACAGAATAATCGTTCCCTCAAAGTTTCGTGAGTCTATGCGAGAAGAGGGGATCGAGAAGCTCTATGTCACAAGAGGACTTGATGAGTGTCTTTTCGTGTTCCCTGAAAGTGAATGGATGCAGCAGGTCAATAAGTTTAAGGCTATGCCATTCACTAAAAGTGAAGTAAGAAAGTTTAAGAGATTGTTTTTCTCGGGGGCAGTGGAAGCTGTGCCGGATAAGCAATGGAGGATCTTGATCCCGGACTACTTAAAGGAATACGCGAAATTAGATAAAGACATAATTATTGTGGGTGTTTCTACTCGCATAGAAATATGGGACAAAAAAACATGGAACGATTTTTATGCAACTACAAAACAGAACTACGAACAGATCGCTGAAAATTTAATGGATTTTGAATAGAGATAGAATTGATGAAGTCACAGGTTTTCTGGGAGTTCTGTGGCTTTGAAAGATAGGAGGTTCTTATGTATAGACGATACGCGATCAAATTCAACAAGCAGCAGGTAGAATTCATTAATTGCGCCAATATGGTGGAGAGGATCAAGAAGGCAAGAGCGCTTACCTCAGGCGTAGCGCATTTAGGGGTAGAACGATTTGCTGTCTCGGCATCAGGCTTTGGCAAAAAGACGTATTACACTGTAAAAGATTGCGCGTAAAAGGAGGCTATTATGTTCGGCAGAAAACCGGTAGCTGATAAGCCTGAAATGAGATATTTGCAGGCGTGTGAAGTAGGGGGATCCATTTACGGAAAAAAGAAAGCCGGCGGTGAAAATATTGTTCTCTCAAAAGAGAGCAAGGGGCACAGGACCCATTCCAGTATGATATCCGCGTATAACGCGCTGTATAAGAAACAGGCGTACACCATATCTAAGATCATTCAGCGCAGTTATTAACCGGGTGAAGGGGCTTTTTTGCACGTTTCTGTAATGTTAAAAGAGGTAATGGAATATCTTCTTCCGGAAGCGGGAGATATTATTTTGGACGCGACGCTTGGTGGTGGAGGGCATTCACAAAGTATCCTGAAAAAAATAACGCCCGGGGGCAAATTGATCGCTCTTGATATGGATCCGGACGCGATAGAAAGAGGCGTTGAATTGTTAGAGGATTTCAAAGATTCGGTTGTATATGTGAATAACAATTTCAGGAATGTGGATAAAATCTTAGGAGCCAACAACATCAAGCGCATCGATGGAGCGGTATTTGATCTGGGTGTTTCGTCTTTTCAGATAGATTTAGCGGAAAAGGGGTTTAGTTTTTTGAGGGAAGGTCCTCTGGATATGCGTTTTGATCCGGAGCAGGATCTTTCGGCAAAAGATGTAGTTAACACATTCAGCTCCGAAGAATTAGTGGACATAATAAGAGAATATGGCGAGGAAAGACACGCAAAACTGGTCGCTAGAGCCATTTGTGCCGCCCGAAAAGCCAAAAAGATAGAGACTACGGGTGAGCTGACAGAAATAGTTCAACGTGCCGTAGGAAGCAAATACAGATCGCAGAAAATTCACGCGGCATGTCGCACGTTTCAAGGGTTGCGCATATACGTAAACGATGAACTTGCGGCGCTGGAAGAAGCACTAAATAAAACAATTGAGCTTTTGAGTCCTACGGCAAGGATATGTGTTATAGCGTTCCATTCGCTGGAAGATCGTATAGTGAAAAACATCTTTAGAATGAGAGCTAAAAATGGCGATCTTAACCTGATAGTTAAAAAGCCTCTTCGTCCCGGGATCGAAGAGGTGCAGGCAAACTCAAGGTCAAGAAGCGCCAAATTTAGAGTAGCGGAGAGGATCTGATGAAAATTTACAAATTTGTTTTTACGGGGATCATTATCACTTTCTTATCGGTTGGTTATGTGCACCAACGCGTTGAGATCCTGAAAACCGGTTATAACCTGCAGGAGAACAGAAAACACCTTTCATGCCTCGTTGACCAGAATACGAAATTAATGTATAATTTATCCAAACTGGAATCCCCCCGAAACTTGCTTACCCTGCTGGATGGTGACCAGATCGAGTTCGCGAATCACAGAGTCATACAGAGAGATCGTTATAGGCTCGCGAAAGTCGTATCTGCGGAAAGTGCCGGGAGAACGAACGGTCTTATTAAATTTCTCGATATTTTCACCGTTAACGCTGAAGCAAAAACCCGGGAATAATCCGTAAATTCAAATGTCATAGCGAGGGCTGATGTTTCGGGCACGTCAATATGTGGTTTTCTTCTTTCTTGCGGCAATTTTTGCCTCTCTCCTGATCAGGTTATTCTTTCTTCAGGTTTTGGATTTTAATAAGTTTTCATCGCTGGCTGCCGCGCAGCATAACAGGGTTCTGAAGATCGAACCACGCCGGGGTACGATATATGATCGCTTTATGGAGCCAATGGCTGTGAATTTGGATGTCCCTAGTGTTTATTGTGATCCAAGGAAAGTGAAAGACGCCGAATATACCGCTAACATTTTGGCAAAGATGCTCGACGTTGATCAGGGTAGACTCCTTAAGAAGCTTAAGAAAGATAAGGCTTTTATCTGGGTAAAGCGCAAGATCAGCGGAACGCTTGCCGAGGAAATAAGCGATCTTAAGTTGGATGGTGTGCATTTTGTTGATGAAAGTCAGAGGAACTATTCAAATGACGCCATGGCGGCGCATATTATCGGGTTTGTGGGGTTGGATAATCAAGGGCTAGAAGGTTTAGAGCTGTTATACGATGAGGAATTAAAAGGCCGCGAAGGATGGAGACATCTCGTGCGGGACGCGAAAAGGCAGACCGTTCTGTATGACGAATCCGAATCTATCCCGCCGCAGAACGGATATAATCTCATTTTGACCGTCGATAGTGTTATCCAATACATCGTTGAAGAAGAACTCGAAAAAATAGCCAGACAGTTCAATGTAAAAAGTGCTTCGGCAGTGGTAATGGAACCGTCTTCGGGGCGCGTTCTGGCGTTGGCTAACTATCCCGCGTATGATTTAAATAGTTTCTTCGACGCGCCCAAAGAAGTTATGAAGAACGCGGCGATATCAAATATTTTTGAGCCGGGTAGTGTATTTAAAATTGTAGCCGCGAGCGCCGCGTTGGAAGAAGGAGTGGTTAGCCTTGAGACACCTGTATATTGCGAGAAAGGGGAATACAAAGTCGGAGGCAGAGTCTTGCATGATTTTCATCGCTACGGGGATCTTTCTTTTCTTGAAGTGATATCAAAGTCCAGCAATATCGGGACAGTGAAGATCGCGAAAAAACTCGGCAAAATTAAAATTCATGAGTACATAAAAAAATTCGGGTTTGGAGGGAAAACAGGTATAGATATGCCGGGTGAAGTGGCGGGGATAACAAGGAACCATTCGAGATGGTCTCGCAGTGACATTACTACCATTCCGATAGGGCAGGGGATAGCCGTTACCGCGTTGCAGCTGGCGAGAGCCATAAGTGTTATAGCGAATGGAGGATATTTAGTGAAACCGTTTATTGTGGACCGTATTACTACGGTCGACGGGGAAATTTACAAAGAATTTTCTCCTGAGGGCAAGAACAGGATCCTTAGCAAAAAAACATGTCAAAAGATGAGAGAAGTTTTGAGGGATGTTGTTACTCACGGTACCGGTAGACGGGCTAATTCAAAAGTGTATGATCTCTGCGGAAAAACAGGGACGGCACAGATGGTTAACCCTAAAGGCGGGTATTATTCCGATAAATACAATGCCACATTTATCGGCTTCGCGCCCTACTCCGATCCGGTGATAAGTATTGCTGTTGTCGCGCGTGACCCTCATCCTGTGCATTTTGGAGGCAGTGTTGCCGGTCCGGCGTTTAAAGGGATCGCTGAGGGGGCATTGCAGTACCTCGAGAGGAATAATAAATAGATCTGTGAACAAAGTATAGGGTAGGGGCGTATCTCGATACGTCCTTACAGATTTATGAATAAACCAATGAAAAAAGCCATTGACAAGCTAATTGTATCTGGCGCGTTTAGCAAAGAAAATACGAAAACCGATTCTCGTATGGTTGAGAAAGGTGATGTATTTTTCGCGATAAAGGGAACCGTGAATGACGGTCATGATCATATTGAAGAGGCTTTAGCCAAAGGCGCGGGATGTGTAGTATGCGAAAGAGAGCAGGCTGCTCCGGACGAACGGATAATTACTGTTGAAGATTCTCGCGAAGCGCTTGGATGTGTCGCTAAAAGTCTATTTAAGGACCCCTCCGGAGCTCTTAAGGTTTATGGTGTAACCGGAACCAACGGAAAAACCACAACGGTATTCTTGATAGACAGTATTTTGAAGGCTGCCGGAAAATCATGTGGTTACATTAGTACGGTTTTCAGGAATACTCGCGGGGACTCGGTTGAAAAGTCATTTATGACCACTCCGGATGTTATGTCAGTGAATCGATTTTTCGCGGAGATGGTCGCGGATGGCAAAACGTCGGCGGCGCTTGAAGTGTCAAGTCACGCGTTGGATCAAAAAAGGATATCCGGAATAGCGCTGGATAGGGCGGTATTTACCAATATAACTCCGGAGCATCTCGATTATCATAAAAACATGAGCAGGTATTTAGCGGATAAAGCAAAGATATTTTCGTATTTAAAGCCCGATGGATTCGCGGTTTTAAACGCGGATGATCAGATGGTTTCAAGCCTTACTGGTTCTCTCCGCGCTAAGTTTGTGACTTTCGGGCTTAAAGGAAAACGTGATTTCAAAGCTAAAAATATTGATCTTTTTTCTGGCTCGACGGAGTTTGATCTTATTGCCGGGGATTTGGGACCAGTACATATATGTACGCGTTTAATCGGGGAGCATAATGTCTACAATATTCTGGCCGCGGTAGCCGCGATCAGCGCCAGTGGCGTTACCGTCGAAGATATCGCCAATACGCTCCATAACGCTAAGCCGCCTCCGGGGCGTTTAGATATGCCGGAGTCCCAATCGCCTTTTAAGGTATTTGTGGATTACGCGCATACTCCTAACGCTTTGGAGAATGTTTTGAGGTATTTGCGGCCTTTGGCGGAAGGACGACTCATTTGCGTTTTTGGTTGCGGAGGCGACAGGGATAAGACAAAACGTCCGGTAATGGGCAAAATCGCGTCAGAATTCTGCGATTTCGTTGTTTTGACAAATGATAACCCGAGATCGGAAAAACCTGCCGATATTCTGGCCGAGATCGAAAAGGGAGTGCTTAATCAGGTCAACTATTGTATAATACCAGACAGACGCGAGGCAATACAGACATCGTTAAAAGAGGCTAAAGAAGGCGATATCGTTGTAATCGCGGGCAAAGGGCATGAGGACTATCAAATTTTGGGTGAGAAACGTCTTCATTTTGATGATAAACTCGAGGTCGAGTCGATCTTGAAAGAGATGGGGTATTAGGTTTATATGACCGCCGTATGTAACACGTTTACAGTAGCTGAACATGATTAATATAAAGATCAGAGAAATCGCTAATTTTCCCGGAGCGCAGGTTTTTACTGAAAATGAAGATGCATACGTTAAAGCGTTTTCAGTGGATTCCCGCACTATACGGCCCGGAGAGATATTTATCGCGCTTTCGGGTAAAAATTTTGACGGACATAATTTTATTGATGATGCCGTTCGAAAAGGCGCTAGCGGACTAATGGTCGAAGACATCAATTATCAGATGTATATAGAGAGAGTAGAACATGTGATAATAGTCAAAGATACGCTTTCTGCCATGGGGATGATAGCTGCTCGGGTGCGTAAGCGGCTCAGGATACCGTTCGTTTGCGTAACGGGGACTAACGGAAAGATGACATTGAAAGACATTTTGGCGCATGTTCTCTCTTCTAAACACAAAGTTCTTAAAAGTAAAGGATCATACAACAATATTATCGGTCTTAGCCTTTCTTTGTTCGACCTGGACCCGACGCACGACATAGCGGTGCTGGAATTAGGTACAAATTATCCGGGAGAGATAGAGATGCTGTCACGTTTAGCGCAACCACAGATAGCGATAATAACCAATATAGGAAGCGGGCACCTTAAGCATCTGAGCGATCGAAAGGGTGTTTTCGACGAGAAGATAAGTTTGTTAGACGCTTTGCCGGGTTCAGGTATGGCTATTTTGAATAAAGATGATACTTTTTTGTCAGAGGTTGAATCCGAAAAAGCACAATTGAATTTTTTTGGAGAAGACCCTTCAAGTGAGTACCATATTACAAAAATAAAAAAGGTCGATCGCGGATTTAGTTTTTGCTTGAATGGAGAAAAATTCAGCGTTCCTTTAGAAGGAAGGCATAATGTTTTTAACGCGGCCGCGGCGATCGCTTGTGCCAAACATTTTGGTCTTACCGACGCGGATATAAGAAAAAAACTAGAAGAAGTTTCGTTGCCTTCGATGCGCCTGGAAAGGGTCTCTGTTCGAGGTGTGATGTTTATTAATGACGCTTATAACGCCAATCCGGATTCTTTCGCGAGTGCGCTTAGCGCGTTAGGGGATGCCGGCGCTACAGGTAAGAAGGGCGTTGTGGCGGGGGATATGCTGGAGTTGGGCGCAGCGTCCTGCGATCTGCATAGGGCACTTGGAAAGAATATAGCGGGAAGTGGAATAGATTTTTTTGTAATGCTCGGAGATAAGTCAGGATCTATGGCGGAAGGCGCCCTTGAGGGCGGGATGAAAAAAGAGAATATTTTTTGTGTAGAAGATCATCAGGCTGCGGCTGACGTGATCAAAGAAAGGGCAGACGATGATACAGTTGTTTTGCTTAAAGGATCGCGCGGAACAAAAATGGAGGAAGTGATAAAGTGCTTTACCACATCTTATACCCCTTAAAAGAATTATGGTTTGGCTTCAATGTTTTTCGGTATATAACATTTCGTGCCGGCATGGCGGCCGTGACGTCATTTTTGATGTGTATTATCGCCGGACCTATCATTATACGCGCGCTTCGAAAATTAAATGTAGGCCAGTATGTGCGTACTAAACATGTAGAGAAACTCTCGGGGTTCCATGAGAAGAAGAGAGGCACCCCGACGATGGGAGGGATCCTGATCATTGTCGCGACTCTTCTGGCGGCTCTTGCTTGGTGCCGGTTGGACAATGATTTTATTCTTTTGACTCTTGCCGGAATGATATGGCTGGGGATCGTAGGGTTTATAGATGATTTTATAAAGCTCAGAGATAAAAGCTCTAAAGGTATCGCCGCGATCACAAAACTTGCGGGTCAAGTAATTCTAGCCGTTATTGTGGGGCTATTTGTTGTTAACAATAAAGCCATAGGTACCGATCTTTACCTTCCCTTTGTAAAAAATGCTGTCGCGAATCTTGGGATATTTTACATATTATTCGTTCTTCTTGTGGTTGTAGGAGCTTCTAACGCTGTAAATCTTACCGATGGGTTGGATGGCCTGGCGACCGGATGTATGGTCTTTATCGCGCTTACATATGCCATTATCTGCTACATTACCGGACATGTGGACATAAGCAGTTATTTGCATGTTTTTCATCTGGGAGGCGCGGGCGAGTTGGCGGTTTTTTGCGCCGCTTTGGCCGGCGCTACCTTGGGGTTCTTATGGTTCAATAGTCACCCCGCCACTGTTTTTATGGGCGATACCGGATCGCTTGCGCTGGGGGGTGCTATCGCGATCGTTAGCGTACTTATAAAAAAGGAGTTGCTGCTCTTTATTGCCGGGGGGGTGTTGGTAATGGAGGCGATGTCGGTTATTTTGCAAGTCGCGTCTTTTAAGCTGAGGGGAAAACGAATATTTCTCATGGCTCCAATTCATCATCATTTTCAGCTAAAAGGATGGCATGAATCAAAGATAACAACGAGATTTTGGATAATAGCGGCTCTTCTGGCGCTTTTAAGCATGACGACGCTTAAGGTAAGATAGGTAGGGTGGTACAATGATAATTGGTGTGTTCCTACCAGGGCCCCTCCGCCCGGTGTGGATCCTCCCTGTACGGAACACACCAATTATCATTATAGCTGTGGGGTAAACAGTCGGAGAGAATAGGTTTTACGAACCGCGCTCGGTACTCTCGGCAACGATCAGAATATTAAGCTTTAAAAGTAGAAACTCAAAAACGCATTACGTTTGAGGCGAACATGATAGATGTAGAGGGAAAAAGAGTATTGGTTGTGGGGCTGGGGATAAGTGGTTATGCCGCGGCGGACTTGCTTGCTCGTAAGGGCGCTATCGTTAAGATAACGGATAATTCGTCCGGCACCGAGGCTGGTGAATATCTTAAAAGATTAAGCCGACATTCAATAGAGTCAGAAATGGGGGATCATACGAAAGTTTTTTGTCGTGATGTTGATCTTGTTGTTACAAGTCCCGGAGTGGACCCTCGGGCGCTACCGTTGGCTCTCGCGGAGAGTAAACAGATCCCGGTTATAGGCGAACTGGAGTTAGGGTTTTTATTTTGCCGCGCGCCTATCGTCGCGATAACCGGAACAAACGGTAAAAGCACGACAACGGAACTTATTGGTAAGATATTTTCTCTTTCCGGGAAATATAGTGTTGTCTGTGGTAATGTCGGGAACCCATTGTGCGGCGAAGTGGATACGCTTGATAAAGATAGCGTGGCGATAGTCGAGGTTAGCTCATTCCAGCTTGAGACCATAGAAAAGTTTAAGCCGCGTGTCGCGATCCTTTTGAATATTACGGATGATCATTATGACCGTCATGGTGATCTGGATGGTTACAAAAACGAGAAATTTAAAATATTCTCAAATCAAGACAAGAGAGATTGGGCAATTATACACTCGAATCTTAGTTCTGAAGATAGAATAGGATCTTTGAAAAGCAGAGTTCTTTTCTTTGGCGATGGCAGAGAGGCGGTAAAAACCCTGAACGAAGAAATAGCCATAAGTTTGCCCGGCGGAAGCAAGCTCGCGTTCAAATGCGATGATATGGCACTTAAAGGGGCGCATAACATAGATAATATAACATGTTCTGTTATCGCTTCCAGTATTATGGGTGTTGATGAAGACTATATTCACGAGGCTATAAGGACGTTTAATGGGCTTGACCACCGTTTTGAGGATATCGGCAATTTTGAGGGTATCGAGTTTGTTGATGATTCAAAGGCAACTAACATTGACGCTACAAGACGCGCGCTCGAATCATTAGAAAAAAACGTGGTTTTGATAGCTGGAGGACGAGATAAAGGCGGAGATTATTCCTCGATGTTGTCGCTGGTGAAAGAAAAAGTAGGGACTTTGGTCCTTATGGGCGAGGCTGCCGAGAAGATCAAAAACGCGTTAAACGGAATTACGCCGATATTTATTGTGGACTCTATGGCGGAGGCGGTCGCGATAGCTAGCGAAAAGGCAAAAGATGGTGATATCGTAATGCTTTCGCCGATGTGTTCCAGTTTTGATATGTTTTCCAGCTATAAAGAAAGAGGAAAAGTTTTTCAGGATCATGTAAAAAAACGTTTCTTGGCGGATCATGAATAAGGATGCCAGAATAGTGTTTTTGACGTTGGCCATGCTGCTGATGATCGGTGTGGTTATGATATATTCCTCCAGTGCTGTGTACGCGTATCAGAAGTTTGGTGACAGCATGTTTTTTGTTAAGCGTCACCTTATGTTTTTGTTTTTAGGTGTCACGGCGGCGACATTTTGTATGTCGATCCCCGTCGAAAAGATCAGAGCGAATACCCGATGGATATTTCTGATCTCGCTGGGGTTTCTCTCTATTGTACTTGTTCCTTCCATAGGCGGCGAGTTTGGCGGAGCCCGCAGGTGGCTGCGTTTTATGGGGATCGGGTTTCAGCCGTCTGAATTAGCTAAATTTGCCCTGGTGTTATATTTAGCTGATCTGATCTCGAGAAAAAGATATTTGATGGGCACTCTTAAGTACGGGTTATTAGCTCCTCTTTTTGCGGTCGGACTTGTTAGCGGATTGATCTTCGCGGAACCCGATATGGGGACATCGGTTGCCACTTTGTTCATAGGGCTTTCTATGCTTTTTGTCTCAGGGGTCAGATTGAAGTATCTTATGGTTATTGTAGCCGCGATGGTGCCGGCTATGTTTTTCGCTATAATACGGGCGCCGTACAGGTTCAGGCGTTTACTGGCATTTTTTGATCCGTGGAAGGACGCGAAGGGCGCCGGATTTCAGCTTATACAATCGTTCATCGCGCTTGGATCAGGCGGGGTTCTGGGGGTGGGGTTGGGCGGATCCAAACAGAAATTGTTTTATTTGCCTGAATCGCATACAGATTTTATTTTCTCGATCATTGGCGAAGAGCTGGGATTTTTTGGGGCTGCTTGTGTTCTTGTTTTGTTCGGTGTGTTCCTCTGGTTTTTGTTAAGGCTTTCATTTAAACTGAAGGAACGGTTTTCTTCACGCGCGGTTTTTGGTGTAGGACTTATGATATCTTTTGAGGTTATTGTTAATATCGGTGTGTCAACGGGGGTGTTGCCCACAAAAGGGCTCCCGCTCCCGTTTATAAGCTATGGCGGAAGTTCGCTCGTATGTCATTTAGCGGCTATGGGTGTTGTTCTTAATATGTCACGAGAGGCGGAATGATGAGGGTAATACTTGCTGCCGGGGGCAGTGGAGGACATATTTTTCCAGCGGTCGCGCTTGCCGAGGAATTGGAACAGCGGGGAGTGAAAGAAATATTTTTTGTCTCCAGTAAGAGACGTTTGGATAAGAATATTCTTTCCGGCACAAAATACAAAAGTTTTTTTCTGTCAGTTAATCCGATGCCGTTGAAAGTCGCGCCCATCAGGTTTATTGTTTTCGCGGCGAAGTTTCTCGCTGATATAGCCGCTTCTTTATGTGTTATCGCGCGTGTGCGGCCTCACGTTGTTGTAGGGTTCGGGGGATACGCGACAGGAACCATTGTCTTATGCGCGAAGATTTTTAGTATTCCCGTTCTTGTCCATGAGCAGAATTTTGTTCCGGGAAGGGCGAATAAGATACTAGGCAAGATCGCTGATGTGATAGCGGTTAGTTTTGAAGGGTCGGATATATTTTTTCCTAAAGCGAAGGGGAAGATCGTGTTTTCGGGTAACCCGCTCAGAATGGAAATGCTTGTAAACGACAAGACTTCTTCCATGCGTCGACTTGATCTGTCTGACGATAAGTCCACGATTCTCGTGATGGGGGGAAGCCAGGGGTCATCTTTTTTGAATCGGACCGTGTCAAAAGCCGCCGGGGTGATCCGATCAAAAATGTCGGATAGAGTGCAATTTGTGCATTTAACGGGGGAAAAAGACTACGAAAAAATTAAAGATCATTACGCGGAAAACAATATATCCGCTAAAGTATTTTCTTTTCTGGAGAATATTGATGATGCTTATGCTGTTTCTGACGTGGTTGTGAGTCGTTCAGGTGCCGCCGCGGTGTTTGAATTGGCGTATTACGCTAAGCCGATGATACTGGTACCGTACCCGAATCCTAAGAACAATCAAAGATCGAACGCGGAATATTTTTCGGAGAAAGGGGCGGCGGTGTATAAGAAAGAGAAAGAGCTTTCTTCTGAAAGTTTGGCGGAAGAAGTCCTCGGGATAATCGGTGACAGGCAAAAGTGTGAGAGTTTATCAAAAGCCGCCTCCGCGTTAAGCGTACCTGACGCGGGGCGCAGATTGGCGAAAGAAGTAATGAAATTGGCGAGAAAATGAAAAAAATACATTTTATAGGAATAGGCGGGATAGGGATGAGCGCGCTCGCGGAGATATGTCTGGCGAGGGGTTGCGTGGTTACGGGATCAGATCTAAGGCTGAATAATCTAACCGATGAATTATCTAAAAATGGGGCTATAATCCGGCAAGGACATAGCAGGGATAATGTTTCTGAGGAGATGGATGTTATAGTGCGGTCTACATGCATAAGAGACGATAATCCGGAACTGCAGAGAGCACGGGAGTTTAAAAAAAATATAATTTCAAGAGGGCAGTTGCTCAGAGAAGTTATCAATGAATTTCCGTCTTCAGTGGCGGTGACGGGTACTCATGGAAAAACTACCACAAGCGCTCTACTTGCTCATATCGCGGAGCATTGCGGCAGGAACGCTACATTGCTGGTTGGCGGCGAAGTCGAGAGCCTGGGCAGTAACGCGAAACTCGGCGGAGGTGAATTGGTTATCGCCGAAGTTGACGAAAGTGACGGGTATTTCAGGAACATCGATTCGACATGCGCGGTTGTGACTAATATAGAACGGGAACACATGTAACATTACAAGGACCTGGATGATCTGAGGGGGGCCTATAAAGAATTTATTGGCAGGATACCGGAAGAAGGGCTTTTGGTGTATAACGGAGAAGACACGGAAATTACACGTTTAGCCGCTGCTGTTAGCTCATCGAAGGTCACCTTTGGCATAGAAGGAGATCTTGATGTTACATGTAGAAACTACAAACATGCCGGAAAAATCGAGTTTGATCTCATCGTGAGGGGCGACAATTATGGAAAAGTGACAAGTCCCCTGACCGGGAGATACAATCTGATGAATATTCTGGGGGCATGCGCGGTGTCCCTTGAAAAAGGGATAGAGTTTGATCAGCTTGCCGAAGCTATGAGAACGTTTCGGGGGGTTAAACGGAGATTTGAACTTGTGGGTGATGTCCGAGGGGTAAAAGTTGTAGAAGATTACGCGCATCATCCCACTGAATTACGAGCCGTAATCTATGCGGCTGTTGAATGTAATGAAGGACGTGTCATTGCGATCTTTCAGCCGCATAGATATAGCCGGACAAAAGATATGATGGAAGAGTTTGCCGCGTGTTTTGATTCGGCGGATGTGCTTATTCTAACGGATATATATTCGGCGGATGAACCTGTCAGGGATGTGAGCATAAAGGAATTGTATAAAGCGATGGATAGTGATAAATTTGAGCAGATGGAATATGTCAAAAAAGAAGAAATCCCGGAATACGTTTCACGGATCGCGAGAGTCGGAGACATGGTTCTGGTGTTAGGCGCGGGAGACATTCGAGATATTTCAGGGGAACTGGTAGAAAAAATAAAGAGTAAACATGAGAAGCAAAGAGTTTCGGAATAGATTCAAAGAATTGTGTGAAGAAGCGACGGTGGTTTTCGACTATCCTCTTTCCGCTCACAATACAATGGGCGCCGGTGGTGTGGCGGCAGCATGGTATGTTCCAACGTCTCTTGAAGAGTTGCGTGAAGTAAAGAGGTTTTTGGAGAGCCAGGAAATTAAAATTGTAGTTTTTGGGAATGGCAGTAACATATTAGTTCCGGATGGTCGCCTGAAGGCGGTAGTTGTTAACTTTAAAGGAAGTTTCGCGGATATCATCAAAATAGATGGTAATCATGTTACTGTAGGCGCTGGAGTACGTCTGGAGAAACTTATCAACGAGTGCTGTCGCGAGGGGCTTACGGGTCTCGAGAGTTTAACAGGCATTCCGGCTACTGTTGGCGGAGCGCTGATAAACAACGCTTCATATCTTTCTGCGATCAGTGACTGTCTTCAAAAAGTTAAGGTTTTGACCTCTGGTGGCGAAATGAAATGGATAGAAAAAAAAGATATCGAATTCGGATATCGTTTCTCATCTTTTGACCGCGAAGATATTATAGTTGAGGCGGCTTTTTCTTTGCGGGAAGGATCCCCTGAAAGAATTAAACAAAGATGCTTTGACCATCTCGCTAAAAAAAAAGAAAAACAGCCTCTTGATAAAAAGACGCTGGGATGTGTTTTTAAAAATTCGGATGGCGGGTCGTATCCCAGCGGAGAATTGCTGGATAGAGCGGGCCTCAAGGGTACTAGTGAAGGGGGAGCCCGGGTTTCTGAAAAGCACGCTAATTTTATTGTAAATTCAAGGGATGCCACCGCGTCTGATATCCGCGGACTCGTATTAATGATGAGAGGAAAAGTGAGAGAGATCTTTGGTGTAGAACTTGAAACGGAGATAGAGATGCTGGACAATAGTGGAGAGCGTATTCAGCTATGATGGATAACGAAGTGGATTTTTTGGAGGGATGTAAAATAGGCGTACTCGCCGGGGGTTCGTCTTCGGAACGTCAGATAAGTCTTAAAAGCGGGAAGGCCGTTTTTAAAGCGTTAAAAGCAGCCGGTTTAGAGACGGTTTTTTTGGATGTGAATGAGTCTAACTTTTCTTCATGTGTGGAAAAATCCGGTATCGACGTCGCTTTTATCGCTCTGCATGGGAAATTCGGAGAGGATGGGACTGTACAATGTATGTTGGAAGAAAGGGAGATCGCGTATTCCGGGACTGGTCCGGAGTCCTCACGCCTGGCATTGGATAAGATAGCTTCTAAAAAAAAGTTTTCTGAAAAAGGAGTCAGCAGTCCGTCATATACAGTTGTTGACCCAGCGGTCCCTGTGAGTGTTGACGGAAAAAGTTTTCCGTGTGTGGTTAAACCGGTTTTCGAAGGATCAAGTTTCGGGCTTTCAATAGTGGAAAGCGAGAATGATCTTCAGCGTGCGGTGGATAAAGCTGCCGGATATGGAGAAGATATCATAATTGAGGAGTTTATTCCGGGAAGAGAGATGACTGTCGCGATCCTTGATGAAAAAGCATTGCCTGTTGTTGAGATCGTTCCGGTGGCCGGGATATATGATTTTGACGCGAAATACGAATCTTCCGCGACGGAGTACTTAGTTCCGGCAAATATTTTCGGAGAGGAATATCGTAGGGTGCAGAAGGAGGCATTGAAGGCACATAATGCGCTTAGCTGTGAAGGGTTCTCAAGGGTGGATCTTAGGTACGCGCTTGATGGTGGGATATTTGTATTGGAGGTAAACACCATTCCGGGGCTCACCGAGAGGAGTCTCTTGCCGATGGCGGCAAAAGCGGCAGGAATAGATTTTCAAGAGTTGTGCATAAAAATTTTAAAGAGCGCGCTAAGGGGGTGTCACCCGTGGCAAAAATAATTAATAACAAGGTAAAGAAACCACGAAAAACGAAACGAAAGAAGATTAATTTGCCTATAACATTGTCAGGCAGGCAGATCTTTGTTTTATTGACTAGTATTATAGTCTTGTCTGGTGTTACCTTGGGGCTCAGGTACTTCTTTCTTAATGGTCGATTTTTTCTGGTAAAAGGCATAGCTGTAAATAAAGATCGGAGTATCTCATTTACCGAGGGTAAGCGGAAGCTGGAAAAGCTTTACCTGAACAGTAATATTTTTGACATTAACCTGCGGCAGGTTCAAGCGATGATAAAGAATGAATTTCCATATTTGAAGAAGGTTGAAGTCAGGAGAGTGTTTCCGGACAGAGTAGAGGTGGATATAGTTAGCCGTCAAGCCGCGGCTGTTCTTGAAACCGCCGGCGGTATCGTGATAGACAAAGAGGCCGTAGTTCTTGCTGTCGGGGGAAAGATGAAAGATCTTATAAAGATAAAGGGTATCAGTTTTTTTCTCAACGTGCCATCCAGGGGAGAGACGGTCCGGAATAAAATGGTGGCTAAAGCCCTGGCAATAGTAGTAAATCTGAGGCAAAAGATATGGCGTTACAGGGAAAAAGTGGATTATGTGGATGTCTCAGATAAGAACAATATTATTGTCAGCATTGATGGTGTGGCCGTGAAAATGGGGACTGATGATTTTGTGGAGAAAATAACGGAGCTAAATAGAATTTTAAGGGATCCTGACATAGAACTAAGTGACATTCGTTATATAGACTTAAGGTTTGAGGATCCGGTTATATCACCAAAGTAGGAAAAACTATGAGTAAATGTTTCGCGATTCTGGATGCCGCGTCTGACCAGATAAACGCTGTCGCGGCCAGGTGGGTCAAAAACGGAGAGTATGCATTGGAGGGGTTTTGTCGTTTGCCTTCAAAGGGCCTTCGGAAAGGTCTAATATCGGATGTTCCTATGGCGGTGGATTCTATCCGGGACGTTTTAGGGAAGCTTGAAAATGTAAGCGGTCGGAAGGTAAAAGATGTATACGCGGCAGTAAGTTCATCTTCTATCCGGGTTGACCCTTCCTCGGGAATGGTAATGCTTTCAAAGTACGGGAGGGAGATAGTGCCCGGAGACGTAAAAAAGTGTATTCAGGTGGCTTCAGCCATGAAAACACCCGTTGATCGAGAAATGCTGCATAGGATAGTGAAAGGGTTTTCGGTAGACGGAGAAATGGAAACAAAAAACCCTCTTGACCTTGAAGGCGTAAAAATGAGCACAAAAGTTAATATCGTCTCAATTAACGCGACAGTTTTACACAACTTTGAAAAATGTATTTCAAAGGCGGGTTTTTTGCCTCGCGGGTTTGCTTTTTCCGGCCTTGTCGCGGCATATAGAGGGCTTAGTCCTGAAGATAAAGAGACAGGCGCGGTTCTTTTGGATGTTTGCAAAGAAATAACCGAAGTTGTTTTTTTTCATAACGGCACATTAGTGGATTCGTCGGTGTATCCCGTGGGAACCGAAGAAGTACTTATGAAAACTGGAGAAGTTGATTTTCAGAAATTAAAAGATCTGGTTGAGAAAATTCTTGGATCAAGATCATGGGATCTGGTGGAGAAAGTTGTACTTATAGGGGAAGGAATATCGAATCACAATCTTATGGAGGCATTTGAATCCGCGTTTACATGTCCGGTTCAGGCCGGGACCTGCATCGCGAGGCCCCTTGAAGATCTGCCGCCGGGAAGAGCGGGATATATCTTCAATTTGGGCATGTTGGATTACCTACAGGAGGAAAGAAGAAAAAAATACCCGCCTGGCGGCGTTATCAAAAGAACGCTGCGTCGGATTCTTGGTTTTCTGGACAGATATTTCTAAAGGGTGATTAGATTGACAACGGTTATAAATTATGATAACTTTAACCATTACTTTCAACGTATAAGGCGAGAATATGATGGAGAAATTAACAGTCAGTGTTATCGGATGCGGTAACATGGGTAGTGCTATTGTCCGGGGAATGACTGGGGACGGACGAGGCGAAAAGTATCATATCCTCTTATTTGACAAGGAGATAGATAAAACCAGCGCTTTTGATGGCAGTGCTAATGTAGAAAAAGTGGGACTTCTCGATGCGGTAAGGAAGGCGGACATCTTGATAATCGCGGTTAAGCCGCAGGATTCGGGAAGGCTCTTCAAGGATATATCCGGAGAAAATATTACCGGGGCGATAGTATCAGTTATGGCGGGAGTTAGTACGGGCAGGATAATCGAAATGCTCGGGAAGAATGTACCTGTGGTGAGAGCTATGCCGAATATGGCTGCTTTTGTGGGCGAGAGCGTCACCTGTATTTCCCGGAACGAACTTGTTGGCAACATGGATGATGTAAAAGATATATTTACCGGTATAGGTGAGATCGTTGAAGTGAAAGAGGACTTGATGGATGCGGTAACGGCACTTTCGGGCAGCGGCCCCGCTTATCTTTTCTATCTGGCGGATGCCATGGTAGAGGCGGGCATTGAGGTCGGATTGCACAGAGATGTAGCGATCAAGTTGACCGGACAGACTTTGTATGGTTCTTCCGCGTTGATGAGGCAACACACAGCGGCACCCGGGGACTTGATCAAAACAGTTGTATCAAAGGGAGGCACTACCGAAGCCGCGCTGTCAGTTTTTGACGAGAACAAAGTAAAAGATATCATAAAGTACGCGATCAAAAAAGCAAAAGAACGGTCAGAAGAATTAGCGAAAGGATAAAAATGTTTATTTTAGGAGAATTGATAAAAAGTGTAGCGTTGTTGATATCACTTGTTTTTAACATCGTATACTTTATGCTTGTTATCAGGATAGTGCTTTCATGGGTGAACCCGGATCCTTATAATCAGATCGTTCAGATCATTTATAAGGTAACCGATCCTGTTTTGACTCCTTTCAGGCGTCTTCCGCTTCAGATGGGGGGGATAGATTTTTCGCCGATCGTAGCTTTTCTCGCGTTGAGTGTGGCAAGAAATTTCATTGTTAACGTATTGTATCGGATCGCGGTGGGGCTGGGGGCATAGTATCCGATGAAGTTAGAAATAAAGGTTTTTCCCAAGGCGTCACGAGAAGAGATCAAAGAGAAAGACGGCTTACTTAAGGTATACATTAAAGCCGCTCCGGATAAAGGGAAGGCAAATAAAGCGGTAATAGATCTGATCTCTCGAGAATATAAAGTTAAAAAGTCGTCTGTAAAGATAGTAAAGGGGTTTACGAATCGCAATAAGGTTGTAGAAATAGAGGATTAATTGCATGGGAAAGATAGGGGTAATAGGCGGAAGCGCGTTCTATGAAATAGACGGACTTGAGGTAACCGGTAGAGAAAAGGTCTCAACGTCCTTTGGTGAGCCATCGGATGAGTTTGTTTCAGGGAAATTGGAGGGGAAAGAAGTTGTGTTTTTGCCGCGTCACGGCTGTGGACATAAGTTTCTGCCGACAGAAGTAAATTGTAGAGCGAATATCCTCGCGTTTAAGATGCTGGGCGTTGATCGAATTGTTTCGGTCTCCGCTGTAGGCAGCCTTAAAGAAGAAATACGACCGTTGGATGTTCTTCTTGTCGATCAGTTCGTGGACAGAACTAATCAGGCCAGACCTGCTACGTTTTTTGGTGAGGGGATAGTCGCCCATATATCATTCGGTGAACCTATTTGCGGTGAGTTGAAAGAGATCATTTTGAGTTCTAATAAAGAGCTTGAGGTGAAGATACACAATGGCGGTACTTATGTAAATATGGAAGGTCCGGCTTTTTCAACGAAAGCTGAGTCCCATCTTTACCTGAGTTGGGGAATGGATGTCATCGGCATGACGAATATGGCTGAGGCGCGTTTGGCGAGGGAAGCAGGGATATGCTATTCAACCATGGCGATGATAACTGATTATGATTGTTGGAGGGAGGGAAACGACGAAGTTTCGGTGGAGATGATCGTAGAGACATTGATAAAGAATGTAGAGACGGGTAAGACTATGATAGCTAACGCGATAAGGGATATGCCTCTTGAACGTACATGTTCTTGCGGTGAGACCTTACGCGACGCGATAATTACGTCAAAAGAAAGTATGCCCGAGGCGACAATCAAAAAATTGAAGCCGATACTTGAAGGATTTGTTTAGGGGTTAGGGAGAGGGCTCTTCGCACTGTCATCCTGAGCGAAGGAGGAACGAAGTGACGAGGGAGCCGAAGGATCTCAACTTATTAAATAATGTGTAGAGATTGTTTCGGTCGCTTTGTTCTCTCAATCAGACTGTGGCATAATGTAGGGGCTTGATTCATCAAGCCCGTTATGTCGGGTTCGATGAATCGAACCCCTGCAATGTATTGTATGCGGCCATTCGCAAAACGAATTACGACACAGTCTGAATGGCAACGTAAGGAGAACGCAATAAACACAACAAACGCAAAGAACATTAATTATGGAACAGAAGATCAATTATAAAGATACACTAAATTTACCAAAGACCTCTTTTTCGATGAAAGCTAATCTGGCGCAAAAAGAGCCTATGATGCTTAAAGAATGGGAGAGAGAGGACCTTTACAATAAGATCGTTGAGTCCCGAGAGGGCAAAAAAACTTTTATTCTGCACGACGGCCCGCCGTATGCTAACGGCCATATACACCTCGGGCATGTTCTTAACAAGATACTCAAAGATATATGCGTTAAATATTCTTCCATGAAAGGTTTTCAGGCAAGGTACGTGCCGGGGTGGGATTGTCACGGCTTACCTATTGAGCACCAGCTCTTGAAAGAAATGAAGATAACAAAACATCAGATAGATCAAGTCAAGTTTCGTAAAAAAGCCTATAATTATGCCATGAAATTTGTAAAGATCCAGGCAAAAGAATTTAAACGCTTGGGGATATTTGGCGATTGGGAAAATCCATATCTGACGCTTACTAAGAGATATGAAAGTGACGTACTTTCCGCTCTTGCCGATCTCTATGCAAACGGATACATATACAAGGACTTAAAGCCGGTTAATTGGTGTAAAACGTGTGAAACGGCGCTTGCGGAAGCTGAGGTAGAGTACGAAGATAAGGAATCTTTTTCGATCTATGTGCAATTTAATACAGACAAGAAGATAGACGATAAACAAGTCAAATTCATCATATGGACTACGACTCCCTGGACTCTTCCGGCGAATGTCGCGGTAGCGCTGCATCCGCGTCTTGAATACTCTTTTGCTTCCACTGGGAAAGAAGTATGGGTGCTCCTTTCCGAAAAAGTCGCTGATGTTATGGAAAAGGCCGGAATTGAAGATTATAAGGTGCTGAAGAAGAGCAAGGGTAGCCTGATAGCGGAAGAGTTCTCTTCGGCTCGACATCCTTTTATTGATCGCGAGTCCGTAATAGTTCTGGCGGATTATGTGACTTCTGAGGAAGGCACCGGTTGTGTGCACACAGCACCGGGTCATGGCCAGGACGACTATATAACGGGCAGGAAGTATAATTTGCCGGTTATTATGCCGGTTGGGGATAATGGAAAGTTTACGGCCGAGGCAGGTGAATTCGAGGGGTTGGATGTAAATGACGCGAATAAACCCATAATCGAGAAACTTTGTTCCGAGAAAACATTGCTTTATTGCGAAGAGATAACCCATTCATATCCTCATTGCTGGCGTTGTAAAAGCGCTATTATTTTTAGAGCTACAGAGCAGTGGTTTATGAGGGTCGATCACCTGGATCTGCGAAAACGGATACTGGATATTATAGATAAGGATGTAAAATGGGTTCCAACTTCGGGACAGGAACGGATAAGTGTTATGATCGAGGGACGTCCTGATTGGTGCTTGTCGCGGCAACGCTATTGGGGAGTACCTATCCCGGCATTTAAATGCAAATCCTGCGGCGAGACTTTTACTTCGGAGGAGATCATTAGAAATGTTGCTGATCTTGCCACTGAAAAGGGGGCCGATGTATGGTTCGAAAAAACTGCCGAAGAATTGTTGCCGAAAGGCACTGTGTGTGGAAAGTGTGGTTCAGACCGGTTTAAAAAAGAGGAAGACATCCTAGACGTCTGGTTTGATTCGGGAGTCAGTCATAAGGCTGTGCTTGAAGCCAGAGACGAACTTGATTTTCCCGCGGATCTTTATCTTGAGGGATCGGATCAGCACAGGGGATGGTTTCAGGCGGCGATCATAACTTCGGTGTCCACAAAAGAGCGCGCTCCTTATCGGGAGGTGTTGACGCACGGCTTTGTGGTAGACTCGGAAGGCAAGAAAATGTCCAAGTCTATCGGAAATGTTATTCATCCTGATGAGATCATGAAAAAATACGGCGCGGATATACTGCGGCTATGGGTAGCCTCCAGTGATTATGACGGCGACATAAAACTTTCTTCCGAAATATTGGAACGACTCGCGGATGGATACCGTAAGATCCGGAATACATATAGATTCTTATTGAGCAATCTCTATGATTTTGATCCTGTCACGGATTCGATTGATATAGATGAGTTGTCAGAGATAGACAGATGGATGCTCTCCAGGTTAAGCGGCTTACTGGAAAGAGTAACCGCGAATTATGATAGTTGGGAGTTTTATAAGGTTTACAGGGGTGTTTATGATTTTTGTGTTTATGAAGTAAGCTCTTTTTACCTTGACGTTTTAAAAGATATGTTGTATACAATGGCAGCAGGCTCTCGGGAACGACGATCGGCTCAAACCGTTATTTCTAAACTGCTTCAGGTCCTGATCCGTGTTATGGCGCCTATAATTTCTTTTACTGCCGAGGAAGCATGGAGCCATTTGAATTGCGCGAAAAAAGCGAAAAGCGTACATATGGCTGAGTGGCCCGACATGGCGGAGGAATTTAAGAACTTTAAAAACGATGAGCTTGATTCTAAATGGGGGAAGATACTCGAGATAAGAAACAGCGTGATGAAGTTTCTCGAGTTGAAGCGCGCGGAAGGTATGATAGGCAGTTCCTTGGAAGCGTCGGTTGAGTTGTTATCAGACAATGACAATATGGCCGGTTTTATCCGGGAAAACATTGATCTTTTTCCGGGATTGTTTAAGGTATCGCAGGCAACTATCGCGGAAAACGTCCGGGACGGGATGGAAGAAGTTCCCGAGATGGACCTTAGGGTATCTGTAAAAAAAGCTATCGGCGAGAAATGCCAGAGATGCTGGAATTTTAGGGAGAGTGTAGGGAAAAACAAAGAACATCCGGAATTGTGTAAGCGATGTTGTGAAGTTGTTCTGGAAAGGAGCTGTAATGGTTGATAAAAAAAGGTCGTCCAAAAAAACTTTTTTAACAAAGAAAGAACTGAAAGATGTGAGAGCGGACCTTGTTAGCAAAAAGGCGGAAGTTCTCGAAGAGATAGTCAGGATCAAGGGGCAGACTTTGAATAAGTCCGCAAAAGACGCCTCCGGTGATCTTTCCGGTTATTCTTTTCATATGGCGGACATGGCAACTGATCTATACGATAGAGAATTCGCATTGGAGTTGGCAGAAGGCGAAAGGGCAATATTGTACTCATTGGACGATGCCATACGGCGTGTATATGAAGGGTCCTACGGCAAGTGCGACGCATGCGGTAATAATATCACAAAACAGCGGCTTAAGGTTCAGCCTCAGGCGGAATATTGTATAAAATGCCAGGAGCAAGAGGAGCGGGGAAAATCCAA
>JAJRVD010000031.1 GCA_024277375.1 Candidatus Omnitrophota bacterium
GTTCTTACTTCAACAATAACAACCATTAGGGTATGCCATTTTTTTATTTTTTCAAAGACCTTATGCCAGATCCTTCGACTCGGGCTTCGCCCTCGCTCAGGATGACACTTCGAAAGTGCCCACAATATGTTACACTATCAAACTTTAGTTCGCCGCCGGAGGCGGCTCCTACGAACGCTGTACGATATACGAAAAATTACCGCTTACCCTTCTCACCTATCTCACGTTGCACTTCTCTTTTTGCCTGCTGTTCCTTCAAAGACCTTCGCTTATCATATAGATTTTTACCTCTCCCTAAGCCTATTTCAACTTTCGCGTGAGACCCCTTAAAATAAACCTTTAAGGGTACAAGCGCATATCCCCTTTGGGACATTTTAGCGTCGATCTGTCTTATTTCAAGCTTATGTAATAACAATTTCCGGGGACGCACAGGGTCGCCTTCTTCCTGAGAATATTTGTAAGGATTAATATGCATATGATGCAAAAACACTTCACCATTCTCCATCTTGGCAAAACTCCCGGTCAAGTTACCCTTACCCGCCCGCAAAGATTTAACTTCGTCCCCTTTAAGCTGGAGCCCCGCTTCATAAGTCTTCTCTATATGATAATCTCTATAAGCTTTTCTGTTTGTTATGCGTGCTGTTTTTTGTGTCATCATTCCGTGTTTTTACGCCTCTTTCCATTTTACGGGAAATTTGATCATAAATTTTGTCCCTTTGCCTATCTCGCTTTTTATGTCGATCTCGCCTTTGTGCATATCAATAATACTTTTACATACTGACAGACCCAGACCAGTCCCATGAATTTTAGTAGAAAAAAGCGGATCAAAAATTTTGTCTATGTTTTCCTTCAGTATCCCTTCACCTGAATCACTAATATCCATTCCCACAAAACCTCCGCTACTGGTCGTCTGGACGGTAAGCTCTCCCCCTTTAACCATAGATTGGATAGCATTCAAAATAATATTCGAAACAACCTGATAAAGCTGTTTATTGTCTGCCCGGATCTTCGGCAAGTCGTTTCCCAGGTCAATATTCATCTCGATATTTTCGGGTACTCTCGCTTTTTCTCTTTCAAAAAACGTCCTCACAACATCATTGATGTCGATCTTGCTGAACTGCGGTTCCTTTATTCTCCCAAAAGTCAGAACATCGCTGATTATTTTATTAACCGCATCTATTTCCGCATCTAAAATATCAAAATGCTGTTTAACTTTTTCATCGTCGATTTTATCGGCTAGTTTTAACTTTATAAAATATACTGAGTTTCTTATGACACCTAACGGATTCCTTATTTCATGCGCGACCTCTCCGGCCAATTTGCCTATGAGAGCCAATTTTTCCGAACGGAGAAGTTTATCGCGAAGATTATTGTGAGACTCTCTTACCTTAGCTGTCATTTTATCGAATGCTTTTGAAAGCTGACCTATTTCATCTTTTGTATCAACAGAAACTTTGTAATCAAGATTTCCCATACTTACCGCTTCCGCCCCGCGTACAAGTTTCAATATAGGGCGTATTATGGCGTTGGCGAAAAAAAACGTCAGTAGGACACCGACCGCTAAAATAGCGACAATGATACCCGTGATAAGTTTTATAACGTTACTGACGCAGACATTTATGGGCTCCTCCGAGATACCCATATGCAAAGTGCCTAATTCTCCTTCAAATATTGGGACCGCGACATCAAAGACTTTCTCTTCCCCCAGAAGGATACGAGATATACTATATTCACGACCCTCACTAACATTGTTGATCCCTCGCAAATCCAGGGGAAACCCCTTCTTAAAGGTCTGTTCTAAAGTCTTGTTCTCCGGATCGACAGCGAAAATATATCTTATATCCTCTATAGCTTCTTTGCGCTCGTCATAAAGCATCCGTAGGCCTATCCTGTCTCCCTTCAACAGGTACTCGCCGCTTTCTTCGGCGACATGCTGGATCAGCGAAATGGTTCTTTGATGGAGCGTTTCGGTAAGGCTTTGCGAAAGCACCGCGCGCACCGACACAACAACCAATAGTCCGGATACAACTATAACGCCGATTATCCACATCAAAAGCTTTGCCCTTAATCCGATGCTTCTCATAACACTCCTATTTTATCCTTTAGGATTCTTGTTTTTTTGAAATGAACGCCTCCATCTCACGTATGGAATCATAAGCCGAGTCGTCTAACAAAACAAATTTATCTACCATCATCCCCTTAAGAATACTTCGGCCTTCCGGATCTTTATGCACGTTTAAAAATATTTGGCGTAGCTTTTCTTTGAGCTCTGGGTCCAACTCCGGATGAACCACGACGGGCGGTATTCCGAACGGAGGAGATCTTTCGATGACTTTAGTTGCTGATGTATGCTCGGGATCAACGCCATCGATATGCTCCCAAATAAGGCTATCTACTGCCGCGCCATCTACGAGACCATGCGCTACAGCTTTTATCGATTTGTCATGTGCATATGTATAAACATATTTCTCGAAAAATTTATCCGGACTCTCACCTTTTTTAGCCAGCATATACGTCGGCACTAATTTTCCCGTATTCGACATAGGATCGGTAAACGCGAATGTTTTACCTCTTAGCTGGTCAAAATTTTCGATAGAACTGTTTTTATTTACTATGATATACGCATAATAAACTGTGCCCCCATAGGCATATGGAGCAACTAATATCTCCATACCAAAATCACGATGGCCATCAACATAAGGCTGACCGCATACAAACGCGACATCTACCTTTTTTGAGGCCACCATCTCATTAACTTCTTCATAGCTTCCTCTGTCGATAGATTGTACGGGTCTGTTAAGTTTTTTTCCTATATAACTCAAGAACTTCTTATAGTAAATATATCCTTCTTTAGGCGTAATTACAGATCCTATCGCGATACGGATAGGGGCATTATTTGGTAATGTCTGACTCTCCTTGGGTATCTTTTCCCTTTTTGTGAGATCTATCTTTATCACTTCGTCATGTTTACCGCAACCCGTACTACCCACAAAAAGCAATAGAACACAACTTATGGTAAAAAGTTTTCTTATCATCTTAAACTCCGTTTTTTAACTTTATTGTCCATTCCCACACTCAAATTGACGACAACCATGTTTTATAGTATAATCTCTCCGAAAGTCGGTAACAAGCAAAAAACACGCTTTTCTTGCGGGCGTGGCGGAATGGCAGACGCGTATGGTTCAGGTCCATATGGAGGCAACTCCTTGGGGGTTCAAGTCCCTTCGCCCGCACCAAAAAATCCCAATCCCATCGTAAACTTATCACGATGGGATTTTTTTGTTAACGGCTTCGCCGTTAACTGTGTCTATTCGTCTTTCAGAAATAGAAATACTTTCCTATTTCTGAACTTCCTCATTTCCACGTGCGAACCGGGGACCCTTCGTCCGCCTTCGGCCTCCTTGTGTTCCCTTCGCCCGCACCAAAAAATCCCAATCCCATCGTAAACTTATCACGATGGGATTTTTTTGTTAACGGCTTCGCCGTTAACTGTGTCTATTCGTCTCTATCAGGCGGTATCGCAAGTCACTTTGCAAAGGACCGCATACAATATATTGTAGGGGCTTGATCCATCGAACCCGATATAACGGGCTTGATAAATCAAGCCCCTACATTATGACACAGTCTGAATGACAGACATCTAACCTACCGCTTCTTTGTGCGTTACGAGTTTAATACCTTTTTCTTCGACAAGACTTCGCCATTTACCGTTTATGAGGGCATCCAGCTCTATATGCGAATTTTTGTACCATGGAAATTCTTTCAGGAATTCTTCAGACTCGACAGCCGGGTGTAAGGCCAGTTCGGTTACCCCATCATTTAGTTTCTTGACCATATGACACATTATAACGTCATTCATTCGTCCGGAGTGGAAATGCCCGCAGAAAGTATCGTTTAATTTTATTCCCCGGGATAATTTTGTTTTTTTCCGGCGGGATGAGAATAGCTTTAACCCCATAAACCGCGCAAGATCCCTGACTTTAAATTGCTTCCATATAACACTCATGCGCTCTAACGGAATTCTTATATACGGAATATCGTTTATCTCCGCCAGGGCGACAACTACCCTAAATATATCTGAGAACATATGAATATGCTCGTGGCTATCAAGATGTGTGATCTTAAGATCATTCTCTCGCGCGACTTTTATCTGGTCGGCGAACTCCCCATAGATCTCATCGGTGTTTATCTTTTTTGACGCGTATAATGATATCAATTCCATATAATCGCGGCTGAAGACAGTTTTATCAGAAAATTTATCTTTTCCTTGCGAAGGACTTTGCACGCAAGGTGAAAATAAACCGGTGAAAGTGAGATGAACACCAACTTCGGTCTTACCCAGGTCGTGCAGTATGTGTACCGCTTCGGGAAACTTCTTACCGCAAGGCATTATGCTGACCCCTGTAATGGCACCCGCGAGGTAGCACTGGCGTATAGCTTCATTTACCGCGTCTGAGAGCCCCGCGTCATCCGCGTTAATGATCAACTTTTTCATCGATTTTTCCTGTTTGAAAAAATCCTTACCTTTATCATATCCCTGAACGTAGCCAGTATAATAGGTATCCTGGCCATATATGACTGCCCGCCCGAGCGTTGGCGGAATACCAACGGAAACTCTTTTATGCTCCCCTTCTTCTTCTTGACGTGAATAAATAATTCTACGTCCACGAAGGGGCTGTGGGAAATAAAACGCATTCCCTCAAGAATACTTCTCCTTACGACTTTGTAGCCTGAATTGATATCCCGGATGCTGAGGCTGAATAACCCCTGAACAAGCATATTGTAAACGCCCGACATAACTTTACGCTTTAAAGTCTCGCCTTTTTTTACGCTGCTGACCCCGGTAACGACATCGACATCTCTGATGAGGGGGAAAGATGTTTTAATGTCTTCTAACTCCACGGGCATATCCGAATCCATATACAGAATGACATCCTTTCTTGCCCTCCTGAAACCTTCCGCAAAAGCTCCTCCAAACTTTGTGTTGCTTTCCAGGCGTATCAACTTGATCTTATCGTCCTCTTTCGACATCTCATCAACAATGTTCGCGCTGTCATCCGTAGAAGCGTCATCCACTACAACAATTTCATAATCATCCGCGAGTTCTCCCGCGATGGATCTTATTTCTTGTATGGTGTTCCTGATATTGTCATGCTCGTTGAACATCGGAAGGACAAAAGAAATACTCAAAGCGTCCTGCATATACCACTCCCTATCTGGAATTAAGAGACTTATTTGTTACCAAAACATTTTTACCCGACCTGAATACGGGCTCGGATACTATACCGGGCTTTTCAGCCTTCAGTTGCCTGTAATGCTTATCCTGAAGTATACACCATACACGTTCTTTTCGCGCCATAAATGTTATTAGATCCGGATAAGGGTGCACGTCTTTGATATCGGCCCTATCCATATAAAACGCGATACCTCGTCGCTTGTCAGACTCGCCGCCAAAAGGTACTTCCGGGGAGACCAATTCTTTAGCTTTGTAAGAAATGGCCTTACTGGATTCAAATTCGTCTATAAACGGAAAAACTCCGGCAACCAAAGGTATCGGCAAAAGCGTGATCGCAAGAGCTATTGAATAGAATGAATACGCTCTTTTATCTTTGAAAAACAATATACTTGATAGCACAACACCTACAGCAAAAACGCCCAATGCAGGACTGATCACGTTCAATGCCTGGGAGTACCTGCTATTTACAACAATATAAACACCTGAAAGCCCTACAAGCCCTACAACCGCGAAAACAATATACGATGCTCTCATATGTTTATACAAACTCGGGTTTTCCCGACCTTCTGTTATAAAGCGCTCCCAGAACCTTCCTGAAACCAACGCCAGAACCGGAAAAAGCGGAAATATATAAGTTACCAGTTTCGTGCTGGATGCCGAGAAAAATAAAAAGACCATCAGGAACCACACAAGCAAAAACAACCTATTCGATTTAATGACAGAAGTGTGATCTTTATTTTTAAACATACACCACGAGCCAGAGATCAAAAAGACGCTCCATGGGAAAAATCCACCCAGGATCACCGGTATATAAAACACCGGTGATATCCCTATCCGGTGTTCGGGTTCCAAAAATCTCGTTATATTCTGAAATCCGAAAAATTCGCTGATAAAAGACGTTCCGTGGATACGGATAACCGCCAAATACCACGGCAGAGACACCGCTAAAAACGCGAGCGCGCACCAGAGGAACGGAATACGGCGAACCTTATCCCACTGCCTGGTCATAATAATGTATGTTCCGAAGACAACCGCGGGTATAAATATGCCGATCGGACCTTTTGTCAACACGGCTAAAGCAGCCATGACCGAAGCCATTACATAAAAAAACTTTCTTTCCTTTGTCCATCCGAGGAGAAAAAATAGCATACAGAAAAGTATGAACACCGTAAGCATCATATCGGTGACACAAGCGCGTGAGAGCATTACATACTGAATACAGGTAGCAAGCGAAAGAGCTGATAAAAATCCGCAAAATCGAGAAAACAAAAGACGACCGAGATAGTATACACCGAGAACACCAAGAATACCGAATAGAGCAGAGGGGAGCCTCGCCGCGAATTCATTTACCCCGAAAATTATAAAGCTGACAACGACAGAAAGATAAAATAATATGGGTTTTTCAAACTGGGTTTCGCCAAATATCGTAGGGGTGACCCATTCGGAAGCATTTAACATCTCTTTGGCCGTCTGGGCATAAAAAGCCTCATCCGGATCCGTTAAGGCCATATTTCCAAGGCCAAAAAGGAACAGAAAAACAGAGACCAGTAGCAATATTGTGATAAATTTAGCGTCTTTCATAGTTTTTCGCCCAGGCATAACCGGTGGGCTCATACATAATATATAATATGCGCCGCTTAAGTCAATATATTTTCCTCCCTTGGAACTTATCTTGACGCGTTTTACTCCATAATATATAATATTTGCGAGATTTTAGGCGTTAACTCGTTTGGACAGATAGTCTTTTACCATATGTAGCGGTACGGTTCGCCGTGCCGCACACCAAACTAAGGAGAAAAAATGAAAAAAGTATTTCTATTGGTTCTTCTCTCATGCCTTGTTCTACCACAGCTCGCTTTTGGCGGAGCATGGACACTTCCAAGAAATGATATCTGGATCGAATATGTCACGAAAGCCAGCTGGGCAAAAGACGATTTTGGACCGGATAAAGATCTTACCAGAAAAGGAGCTGATGCCCGTTCCTGGGGCTGGGGAATGATCCCGAAGGCTGAATACGGTATTACCGACTGGTTTACACTTATGGGAAGCCTGGAATATAAGGAAGCGAAATATAAAGAATACGCCCGAAACCCGGCATGGGGTCCATATTCCGTAAAAAACCACGGAGTTACCAATGTTGATTTCGGAGGAAAATTTCGTTTTTTGAAAGAACCCGTTGTCTTAAGCGGACAGATAAAGGCGCAAATATATACAGCCTATGACAAAGGAAAAACAGGCGTAGCCAACCAACCGGGATTAAGCGATCGTTTTGACGCGATTGAATTCAGAGGACTTATCTCCAGGAAATGGGATACAAAAATACCTTTTTACCTGAGCTCTGAACTAGGGTACCGATTCAAAAACAGAGGTATCGATAATGACATGCCTTTTTTTGTGGAAGGCGGCTTCTGGGCGTTTGACTGGCTGCTTCTAAAAACGGAGGTTGACGGTTTCTGGTCACATGACGGTACCGGTAACTTCGAAAAGGAGTACGCTATATGGCGTATAGGTCCGACTTTTCAGCTTCTGGGCGCCGGGTCCGACAACGTAGCCAAAACTGAAAGTTCATTTGATATATCCGTTCAATACGGCATCACCTTCTGGGGAAGAAACACTTCCGCCGACCAGGAAGTAATATTAAAAGTAGCCGCGCAATATTAAATCTTGCAGAAAAGCATAAAAAAAGAGACGCTCCCTAAGGGAGCGTCTCTTTTTTTATCTACCGCGGGTAGAGGCGTACTGCTATACGCCCCCCTACTAACAAATTAACGTATTTTATCCAATTCTTCCTGCATCTTCGCGGCTGCTTCTTTTAGTTGAGTGGCGGCATCCGCTCCTTTCAAAACAACCATCTGTATCGCGTGATTAACGAATCCTGTACTGGCATTCCAAGATAAAACGGGCGGAGGGCCCTGCGCGTCCTTTGCCTGCCGCTCTAGAACTTCCTTGAAACTCCTTTCCATGGGAAGAAGCGCCCATGCCTCCATATTGGGAGGAAGATAAGAGTCTTCCGTTTTAAGCGAATCCTCATAGATCTTGACCTGGTTTTCAGGAAGTGATAAGAACTTTATGAAATCCCATGCCTCTTTTTTCTTTCTCGACTTAGAAAAAATTCCCATCAGTCTTCCGCCTATGAAAGCCGTCCTTTTACCGGAGGGCCCTCGCGGCAATTCCGCTATAGCCCATTTGCCCTTTAGTTCCGGAGCTCCGAATGTCAAATTGATCATCTTCCAATTCCCGGAAATCGCCAAGGGGTAATCACCGGTTCTGATCCCCTGCTCAACCGGCACAACGGTTTTGGGCACACCCTCCTTGTATAGCCGCGCAAAAAAGTTTAAAGCGCGTATGGCCTCCGGGGTCTCTAATGTTACCCGAGTATAGTCCTCATTAAAATAATCACCACCTGCCTGCCACAAGAACGGAGAATACCCTATCCAGTCCAAGGATCCCCAGTCAAATATCATACCTTTGTTGTTCTCCTTAAGAGCCCTTAAAGTCGGTACGATCTCATCCCAGGTTTTAGGAGGATTAGGGACAATGTCCGTCCTGTAATACATAATGTGTTCCGAAAAATCGAATGGGATACCAAAGATCTTATCCCCCACCCTGATCGACCCCATGAGACCGGAAAACATCTTTTTCTCGATCTCTCTGACTTCTTCGGGGAACTCCTCCCTCAAATCCACCATCGCGCCAAGTTCTCCGAATTCCATTCCCCATGTCAGCCCCATAGTTCCAATATCCGGAGTTACGTCTCCGGCAATGGACGTCAGATATCTGCTATGGGCATCCCCCCAGGAAATAGCCTGACATAATATTTTTACGCCGGTTTGTTCCGTAAATTTCTCGCCTAATACCATTATCATCTTAGCCTGAGCTTCTGAGCCAACAAGCCACATAACGATCTGGTCATCGGTAGTTTCTTTGCCGCACCCTGAAAATGCTACAGTAAGCATGCTTACCAAAACCAACATAAACATTTTTTTGATCAATTGCATACTCTGTCCTCTATACATTAACAGGGGCGTATCGCGATACGCCCCTACCTTCACCATTTTATATTCAGATTATGCGTGTTGCGCAAACACGTTCTTTATCACAAGTGCGCCAGCGCCTATGGCTACACCATCTCCGCCAAGACTTGTAGGAAATATTTTCGCGACTTTTACCGATTCTTCATATCCCCATCGCCTTACTGACTTTCTGAGCGCCGAAAAAAACGTGTCACCGGCGGTTTCGATGCCCCTTCCGATCACAATGACTTCGGGATTAAAAAGATTTACAAGAAACGCCACTTTAGCGCCTAAGTACTCTCCCGCGCCGGAGAGAACTTTTTTGGAGATCTCGTCTCCCTTTTCCGCCGATTCCACAACCATATTGAAGGTAATTTTATCTATGTCGCCTCCGGCCGATTCCAACACAAGTGAGTTATTATCTTCACTATCGGAAAGGAGACCTTTTATCTTTTGCGTTACACCAAGATCAATCCCCCTGGATCGCAAACAACATCCAAAATCATAGGTTGCCCAACAATTTTGGGGATCAGCCGCAACTCCGGAACGTGGTGGATTTAAATTTAATTCACCCGCGCTTTTACTGGCGCCGTAATATAGTTCCCCCTTGATTATAAGGCCACAACTCGAGTCAGCGCATAAAAATACAAGATTATCCGCGGTGCTTCCGGCACCTATACCTCCCCATCTTTCCCCAAAGGCGGCAAGCGTGGCATCATGTTCAATTAGGGTTGGAACACCAAACCGGCTTTCAAGCTGGTTCAACAAATTCTGATAACTGACTATCTGCTCTTCTTCCACGGCATAACGCACCATACCTCTATACCTGTCAAGCACGCCCCATATACCGACTCCTATGCCCTTAATGTCCGGAGAAGATATCCCTGACTTGGTTATCAACCCTTCTGTCAGATCCAACACCTTTTCAGTCAATCTTTCAAATGATTCTTTTTCCTTCCGAACTGTATCCTGAATGATCACTTTGCCGGACATATCCATCATAACGCCTGTTATTATCGCGTTACCCGCCAGATGCGGCGCACCCAGATCAATGCCTATGCTATAACCGTACTGACAATTTAGCTTCAGAAGTTCCGGCCTACGGCCACCCGTGGAAACATCAAGCCCTGTTTCAAAAACCAATTTCTTTTTAATATATTTCCCCACGTAATTGGACACTGTAACGATATTCAGGTCCGTTATCTTAGATATCTCCGCGCGGGATATTTCTTCATTCCTGCGTATAGAATCAAGTATGCTAAGAGTCCTTCTTTCTTTCTCGGATAATCTACCCTCTCCGACTATAAACTCTTTCATAAAGTTCTCCTTCATATGGGGGCGACTTTTCCATCCCTACATAAAAATTAAACTTACTTACGTGGATCAGGTTTAGCGTACCATTCCTTAACAACTAACTCGGCGGGTTTGTTCTGAGGGGTAAATCCTCTGTTGTACTTCCCGCCCATATTCGTATTTGTACCCCAGTACCACCAATACATCCCGTAAAACCATTCCCTGCCCCAGAACGCCTCGTAAATAGCTTCGTAATAATCTTTTTGCAAAGCAAGATTAACTTCGTGCCTAGATACATGCTCCCACGGGCGTATAGCCGAGCCATCCGCCGAGGAAACACCACATTCCGGAAAAATAATAGGCCTACCAACTTTCTCCTGAAAGTCTTCTATCTCGTTCACCCATTTCACCCACGCCGCGGTAAGCTCTTCTTTTGTTGGAACCATTTTTTCCGTCAATGGAAAATACGCGTTTATACCGACATAATCAAGTTCATCCCAGAACCTTATTTCGCTGTATCTATCCCAATGTGCGGCATATGTCAATAGCCCTCTATACCTGCCTCTCACCTTCTTTATGATATCCTTCCACATATACCCTTTCACCGTAGCCGCGGTTGATAGCTCCGTACCTACGCAGTACATTTCAACATTCTCTTTCTGGGCGATATTTGAATAGTACAGCACAAATTCCGTATATTTTTGGAACCATTTTCCCCAATCAGCTTCCGTTAAACTTCCGATCTCACCTCTCCAGCTTCCATCCGACTTATCTAAAAGATCAAGATGTACTTTCAGCATAACTTTCTGTCCCTGAGCATGTGCCTTCCTGATAACGTGCGCTATGGTCTCATCTGAAGGTGTATTTGCCCCTCTATGAATATCCCCGGACCAACAATTTGTCTGATACCATGTAACTAGCACGCTGATCCAATCAACGCCCAACTCTTTAAGTTCTGTTACAGACGCGTCTGACGAAGGATTTCCGTACGCGTCTACCGACCATGTTACATATCCCATGCCCTTTTGGAACCCGACCTCCTGTTTAGGCTGATTCAGCGATTTCATTCCTATGGCCGCCGCGACGATCACCGCAAAAATAACCACCACCGGAATAAACTTCGCCAGTGCGGATCTAGAACCTGTTTTCACACTATTTGCATCCTTCTTTTTTACCATTTCTATCTCCTTTTGGTGAACTTACCCTTCTTTCCTGTTTATTTATGATAAAAACTTTTAATAACCATCCTGAACAAGATTTAATAAGTATTAAATACTAAAGCAAAAAAAGGAAAACCTGTTATACCCCCCCCCATACCAACTGCTATGAACTGCCCACTATGAGCTCCTTATCTACCAACCCGAACGTTATCAATGTATATCGGTCCCGCGTATTTCGGCTTCCTGTTTGATTCTACCCGGATAGAGATCTTACGAACATCTTGCGCGAATTTTTCATCAGGAACGACCCTCTTCCAGTCGTAACTACCCGGTTCTATGTTAGCGCTTACTGTCGTCCATTCGCCCGGGACAAGGGGAATGCTCTGGCTCATCTCAATAAATTTCCAGTTATCTCCAACCGTTAATATTGTTTTAGTTTTGAGGCCTACAGGACAATCCTCAGGAACAAAAACATCAAAACTTATCACGCGATACCGGCTCAGGTCCAGGTACTGTTCTATCTCAACCAGTGCAGCTGACCACATACCACCGGGAAAATCCGCCATTATCTGCATACTTGAAGCACCCTTAGAAGAAACATCACTAGAACTAATGAGGGGAGCTTTTGCTACATAATCTGATTTACCCAAGGACCACAAGGGGATCTCCCAGCCCTGTAGACCGGCCTCAAAATTATAATACGTTCTTTCATCGGTGATCGGAGCAGACGATGGAACAAGTGCTTCCTGTTTTTGAACCGTAGCGGCACCTTTAGCTTCTTGCGGTTCTTTAGTTCCATCTTTTTTCCCGCAACCGGCGATGCTTAACGTACAAACCATTAGCCCCGTAACGATAGCTATAGACTTTAGACGCGAATATCCCATTATACTTACTCCTTTGTTCTTAACGAATAGGGTTATGCAAAACGCTGTTTTTTAAATCAGACTGTGCCATAATGTAGGGGCTTGATTCATCAAGCCCGTTATATCGGGTTCGATGAATCGAACCCCTACAATATATTGTATGCGGCCAGCCTCAAAACGAATTACGAAAGTTCCATTTTGCAGAACCCTTCTTAACAAAAACACATCTGTAGGGGCGTATTGCAATACGCCCCTACAGGTTAATATGTACATCTTTCAGCTCGACTCGCTTGGCTCGGTTTCTCTCTCTTTGTCATCCTGAGTGAAGTCCCCGAAGGGGACGTAACCGAAGGATCTTTTATGAGATCCTTCGACTCGGCTTCGCATGGCTCAGCCTCGCTCAGGATAAATTCGGCCTTATGACTTACGCTCCTTCCAGTCGCGTAAGTCATGGCCTCGTTTACTTTATGACTCTGACGTTATCGATGAAGATATCGCCGGTATAAGCCGGTTTGTTGTTCGAGGTAACCCTTATGTCCATCTTTCTGATATCCGTCCTGAAAGCCTCATCAACCTGTACTCTCCTCCAGTCAATACTACCCGGAGTAAGATCAGCTGATACGGTCACCCATTCTCCCGGTTTGAGGGCGAAAGCTTTACTCATCTCTACCCATTTCCAAGCATCGCCGACCGTCAATATGATCTTCGCCTTTAAACCTAAAGGAGCATCCGCGGGAAGATAGATGTCACAAGCCAATGTACTGTAATCACTCCAGTCGTAATACTGCATGATCTCGGTAATAGCTCCTGTCCATCTACCACCGGGGAAAGCTACAGCCATTAGAAGACTGGAATTACCTTCATTGGCCTGCGCGTTCGAAACGCTGATCTTCTGCTGTACGTGATCAGGTTTTTCATATGCCCAGTCCGGAATTTCCCAACCCTGCAGGCCCTCTTCGAAACCAAAAAGAACGGTTTCTTCAGCATGCACAAGCGCGCTGGTCAAAACCAAGCTCATTATGGCGACCGTTAAAATAATTTTCCTCATTTGTAACCTCCTTTTGTATTTATCCTTTTTTTGCCCACTCGTTTATAACTTCTTCAGCTTTCTTCCCCTTTACCGTAAACCCTAAAGGACTCCATCTGTCCTGCGGAAAATACTGCCAAATATAGTATCCTTTAAACCATGACCGTTTAGTTAACGCTTCAAAAACCGCGCTCAGACAATCTGCCTGTTCCTGCTGATCCTCAACATTCGAAATAGCGACCCACGGCTGACGATTAGCGCCGTTCGCTGACGGATATCCTATTTCCGTAAGGACTATACCCTTATCGGTTAAGCCCTTTGCGGTTAGCCATTCTTCTAATTTATCCGCATTAGCGTTCCATGCCGCGACAAGCTCTTCCCGCGTTGGATCATCTTTCTCCGTTAAGGGAAAATAGGCGTCAATACCTATAAAATCCATATCCTCCCAGAAAGGAACCTCCGCGTATTCCGTCCAGTTCGCGGCATATGTCAAAGTACCTTTGTATGCTTCTTTTACCTTAGCTATTAACTGACTCCATCTGTGCGTCCAGGCTGAGAACGTTGTAGCCTCAAGCTCTGTACCTATGCAAAAGATCTCAACCTTGTTTTCAGCTGAAAAACGCGCGTAACGTAATATAAACTCCTCGTAACTATCAAACCATTTCTCAGAAGCCATGATATCTATCCGGGCTTCGTCTGTTCTGGGGTCTACATGCGGCTTTATCATAACCCTGAGCCCCAATTTGTGACATATCTCAACAGCGTGTTTCAAAGATTCGATCGTCGGCGTATCTCCATCAGGCTTATCGTTGGTAAAAATAATTTCGGAGTTAAGCTCATCTTGATAAGCCGGAACCATTATCGCTACAGTATCAAGTCCCGTTCCTTTGATGTACGCCAGCATAATATCAGATGCCGATACCGCTAATTCGTCCGCCATCCATGACGTGTATACAACCCCCTTTTGGAATGGCTTTTCACTGATCGGGACAACGGGCGCGACCAGTTTAGCCAGAAGTTCTTTTGCTTCCTTTGCCTTAGCCTCATCCGCCCCTTTACTCAAGTACGCGTCTTTAGTTACCGTCGCGTGTGGATTAAGACTAGCTGGTCCGTAGAACTCAGCTTCCCAAATAGAAATGCCCCAATCCTCATTCACCTTCTCGACGTTAAATATTTTCACATAACGACATTTAACGGGCGAAAATATAGTTTCTACCGCTCCACTTTTTCCGTTTTCTTCAGCATAAACTTCCTGCCACCTGCTAGCGTCATTTGACGCTAATATCTTATATTTTCTTGAATGAGCTCTTTCCCATCGTACGATAATATCGCTAACTACACTTTCTTTGCCAAAATCAAACGAGATCCACTCGTCTTCATTTAAATAATCACTCGACCACCTGGTTAACATATCTCCATCAACAGGCGCCATCGGATTGGGCTCAGGAGCCCAATCCGGTGTTTGGTCAAAACTTGATGCCGCGGCAGCTGTAACAGGAATATACACTAACGTATCCCCCTGCGAAACCTCAACCTTTTGGAGAACCGCCTCTTTAACAATATCGGTTTCAACACTTTCCGCAGTGCACTCTTTCTTCGAACATCCCGAGGAGATCAATACCAAACTAGTCAACAATACCAATGTGCTTCCCTTCATCTTCATTTTATCCCTTTCATTATATAACTTCAATCAATATTTTTCTAACTTTTTCCTTATCTATCCCTCTAACCCCGTCATCGCGATACCCTGTATAACGTATTTCTGAAATAAGAGATATACCACCAACATTGGCAGCGTAGCTATGACCGCGCCGGCCATAACCATAGCAAAATTAGAACCAAATTGCCCCGCCAGGACAGAAAGCGCGAGCGGTACCGTCCTCATACTGCTTGTATGGATGATCACCAACGGCCATACAAAATTATTCCACTGCTGTAAAAATGTAAATATGGCTAATGTCGCTAATACAGGTTTGATAAGCGGCAAAATTACCTTACGGTAAATAGTAAACTCACTGCAGCCATCTATTTTGGCCGCGTCAATAAGATCATCCGGGATACTGTAGATATACTGCCTGCTGAGGAATATACCAAAAGCACACCATGCCATTGATGGTATGATAAGTCCCCTATACGTATTCAACCATCCTAAGTTCTTTACGATAATAAACCCTGGAATAATGTTAACCTGCCATGGTATCATCAAGGATCCTAAAAATATAAAAAAGAGCTGATCCCTGCCCCAGAATTTATGTTTAGCGAACGCGAAACCGGCAAGTGATGTAGCAAAAACATTGAATAATGTTATGGATCCGGCGACAAACAAGCTGTTAAGAAGATATCTGACCATCGGTATCATACGGAAAAGATCCCGGTATGGTTTCAGTGTAGGATTCTTTACCACAAAACTCGGTGGATATGATTGTATTTCCGAAAGCGGTTTTATGGATGTCACGAACATCCATAAATACGGCAAAGCCATAGTAAGTGCCCCGGCTATCAAAAACAGGTATATTAAAAGCCGGCATATGGGAGTTTTAATAACAAACCCTTCCCGCCTTAAACCTGTTTCTATGTCTGTCATTACCATGCTGCTGCAAACTCCTTATCTTCGGTTCAATATTCTACGTTCGTCTTCATGAGACGCTTGTTGAGCATTGTCATCATGAATATCAGAAGAAAAATTATATACGCGAGCGCCGAAGCGTATCCCATCTGGAACTTTTGGAATCCCATGTCATAGAGGTAAGCGACGATCGTAAGCGCGGAATTTAGAACACCACCGATACCACTTTGACCTCCCGTCATTATATATACTTGTTCAAAGACCTGAAAGCTGAAAATAAAACTCATCATCGCGACAAAAACTATGGTCGGTTTAAGAAGAGGTAGAGTAATATTGAAAAACCTTTTCCAAAATCCGGCCCCGTCTATTTCTGACGCCTCATACATAGCCTGAGGGATCGTCTGAAGCCCCGCCAGGAAAAGGATCATGTTATATCCTACTCCGGCCCATACAGACATTATTATAATGGACGGCAGGGTCCAGGTAGGGCTTGCCATCCAGTCGATCGGTTGACCCCCGAATTTTATTAACAGGAAGTTTAAAAGCCCATACTTTTCCCCGGCATAAAGCCATTTCCATATAACCGAAACCGCGACTATAGCGGTTACTGTCGGGAGAAAAAAAATTGACTTGAAGAAATTTTTGAATTTGATCTTCTGATTTATAGCAACAGCAAGAAGAAGAGAAATGCAAATACCTATAGGAACACATCCTACCACATACAAAATGGTATTACCCATAGCTTTCCAAAACAATGGGTCATTAAAAAGGATGTTTTTATAATTCGCCAATCCTACGAACTTTGGGGAATGAATAACATCATAACTGGTAAAAGACCAGTAAAACGACAGGAATAGAGGCACCAACTGGAACACAAAAAATAATGTGAACGGTAACGCGATAAAAAGATATTAAATCTTTTGTTTATCCAGTTTTTCTAAAAATGTTTCTTTGACCATTCAATGCCCTTTACTACAGTAGTAGAAATCTATCGAGATATGAGCACCTATTCTACATAAATTCCCCTGTTGTGTCAAATTATTATGTAAAGCATACGTATGGCAAAAAAACGGTAGGGGCGTATTGCGATACGCCCCTGCAACTATTAGGAAAGCCTGTTTCGATAATCCTCATATCCAAACTCGCGGACTACTCTAAGCTTATCTCTTTCGGAATCGTAAATAGCTATCGACGGTAGGTTTACACCGTTAAATGTGTTGTTTTTAACCATAGTGTAATGAGCCATATCCTTAAAGATCAAACGGCTTCCCGGCTTCAAAGGTTCAGGGAATGAATATTCACCGATAATATCACCAGCCAAACATGTTGATCCGCCTAACCTGTAAGTGTAAGCGTATTCATTCGACTTACCCGCCCCAACTATTTGCGGACGATAAGGCATCTCCAAAACATCCGGCATATGTGTCGCGGCAGAAGTATCCAGGATCGCAATATCCGATTCATTGTGTACCACATCAAGCACAGACGCTACCAGAACACCTGTATTCAAGGCAATAGCTTCCCCGGGTTCCAGATATACTTCAATGTCATACTTTTTTTGAAAATCAGTTATCAAGCAGCACAATTTATCGATATCATAGTCCGGACGCGTAATATGATGCCCACCCCCGAAATTGATCCACTTCATATTCCGCAAAACGGCACCAAACTTTCTCTCTACCACTTCAAGAGTGCGTTCCAGTGCATCCGAATTAAGTTCACAAAGCGTATGAAAGTGTAATCCTGTTATCCCGTCGAGATCCACACCCTTAAACTGATCCGATCTTATGCCCAGACGTGACCCTACAGCGCAGGGATCGTAGATAGAGGTCTTTACTTCAGAATGCTCAGGATTAATACGAAGACCACATCGCGCGGTTTTCGCGGAACCTGATATAACCGGTTTAAAATGCTGCCATTGCGAAAAAGAATTAAAAATAATGTGACTAGAATATTTTAGAAGCCGGCCGAATTCATCATCCTTATATGCCGGTGCGCATAAATGCACCTCCTTGCCAAATTCTTCAAACCCGAGACGGGCCTCATTGAACGAACTTGCCGTTGTCCCGGAGAGATACTGTCCGACGAGATCGAACGTGCTGAACATTGAGAACCCTTTAAGAGCAAGGATTATCTTGCATCCGGTACGTTTCTGAACACCATCCAACACTTCAAGGTTCTTTTTAAGCAAACCTTCATCAATAACATAACATGGCGTATTTTTGATCTTTTGGACAATATTCATGGGTAGGCCTCGCACATCGTATCACGTAGGAGCGGCCTCCGGCCGCGAACAACTAACACCTACCTCTCCTCTACCACCCACGGCAGGCCGTGGAGATTCAGCTTTTCCATAAACGGGTCAGGATCAAACTGTTACATATTGAACACACCCTTCCCTTTCCATTTATCCGTAAGCATAAGCATTCCACCGATCATAGCGGGAACGCCTGTGGTATAAGAAATGGCTTGTGACTTTACCTCACGATAGCACTCGGCATGATCACAAATATTGTAGATGTATATCTTCTTCTTTTTGCCGTCCTTTATGCCCTCTATCATACAACCGATATTCGTCTTTCCCTCGTAATTTTCTCCGAGTGATGACGGCTCCGGCAGTATCGCCTTCAAAAATTTGAGCGGTACTATTTTTTCTCCTTCATAATCAACTTCATCTATGCGCGTCATCCCGACATTCTCTAATACACGCAGGTGCGTAAGATATTCTTCGCCGAATGTCATCCAGAAACGGATACGCTTAAGGCCTTTTAGATTTTCGACAAGAGACTCCATTTCTTCATGGTACATAAGATACATCGCGCGCGGTCCTATTTCAGGAAAATCAAACGTTTCACGCACGCTTAACGGATCTGTCTCGACCCACTTGCCGCTTTCCCAATATTTTCCTCTTTGCGTTATCTCTCGAATGTTTATTTCAGGATTAAAATTTGTCGCGAAAGGATGTCCGTGACTTCCGGCATTACAATCCATGATATCCACGTAATGCACTTCATCAAAATAGTGTTTGGCGGCATACGCGCAGAAAACATTGGTAACGCCGGGGTCAAACCCGCTGCCCAGTAAGGCCATAACGCCTTTTTCTCTAAAACGATCCTCGTAATCCCATTGCCATTTGTAACAAAATTTCGCCTCATCCGGAGATTCATAATTAGCGGTATCGAGATAATCCACTCCGGTGGCAAGACACGCGTCCATTATCGAAAGATCCTGATAAGGAAGCGCCACATTTATTAATAGTTCCGGATCAAGACTTTTTATCAACTCGATAACTTCCTCAGGCTTATCGGCATCTACTTTAGCGGTCCGTATAGGTCTATCTATCTGTGCGGCTATTTTGTCACATTTCCCGACTGTTCTACTAGCCAGACATATTTCCTCAAAAACTTCAGGGACTTGAGCGCATTTATGCGTCACGACCCCGCCGACCCCGCCGGCCCCTATAATTAAAACCTTCCCCATTTCCTATTATCCCCTGGTGTAATTCAAAAGCCCGCCGGACTTAACGATATCCTTCTGCCTGTCCGACAAAGAACATTCCATCAAAATCTCGATATTTTTGGTTTTATTCACAACTTTAACGCTTTCGCCGTCACGGAGACACCTCGCGATATCTTTCAGTTCTATCTCGTCACCCTTTTCGATCTTGTCGTAATCGTCGCCGTTAACAAAGGTAAGCGGCAATATGCCGAAATTCACAAGGTTAGCGGCATGAATACGTTCGAGAGATTTCGCGAAAACAGCTTTTACTCCCAGAAACATAGGACACAATGCCGCGTGCTCTCGACTTGACCCCTGGCCGTAACTTTCTCCGGCAATAACAAATACAGCTTTGCCTCCATCACGTAAAGTAGCCGCGTTTTTTGAAAAAGATCCATCCACGCCCTCAAACACGAATTCGGAATATTTGTTAATATTGGACCTGTACTTAAGCCGCGCTCCGGCAGGCATAATGTGATCCGTAGTTATCTTGTCACCCACCTTGATCGCGACAACACCCGCGAGTTCATCCGCCAACGATACGTTACCGGGGGGATCCCCTATATTCGGACCCCTGAAAACTTCAACCTTCTCTGCATCTTTCGCGTCAAGGGGTTCGATTATCATACTGTCATCAATATCAAACTCGCCGGACAGTTTTATTTCAGGAAATTCTTTTTCGTTCATACTTAAAGGATCTACTATTTCACCTGCTATCGCGGCAAGAGCGGCAGCCTCGGGTGATACGAGATATATCCCGGCTGATACCGTACCTGAACGTCCCTCAAAATTTCTGTTATTGGTGCGCAATGACATCGCGTCCGTTTTCGGCGCCTGGCCATTGCCAATACAGAACCCGCATGTGGATTCCATTATCCGCGCCCCCGCGTCTATCATAGCCGCGAGTATACCGCTCTTAGATATCATGGAAAATACCTGTTTTGATCCCGGGGAAACCACTAAAGACGCGTCAGGATGCACCTTTTTGCCCTCCAAGATCTTGCCCACTATCGTCAGATCCCTTAAAGAAGAATTAGTACAACTTCCGATAGCTACCTGGTCGACTTTCTTGCCGACAAGATCACTAAGAGGGACCACATTACCCGGGGAATGCGGTTGAGCCACCATAGGCACTACTTCCGCGAGGTCTATCTTGATGATACGGGAATATTCCGCGTCACTGTCCGCGGAAAGAGGTACCCAATCTTTTTCCCTTCCTTGAGCGCTCAGAAATTCTTTTGTTATCTCATCTGACGGAAAAACACTTGTCGTAACACCGGTTTCCGCGCCCATATTGGTAATGGTCGCTCTCTCCGGAACAGAAAGTGTTTTCACCCCGTCTCCGGCGTATTCGATCACCTTGTTAACGTTACCCCTGGTTGAAAGGATGCTTAGAACATGAAGTATAACATCTTTCGCGGACACCCACTTACGTAAACTACCCGTAAGTTCTATCTTTATGACTTCCGGCGTTGTTAAATAAAAAGCTCCGCCGCCCATGGCAACGGCGACATCGATCCCCCCGGCACCGATAGCTATCATGCCTATCCCACCGCCTGTAGGAGTATGACTGTCACTGCCCAAAAGAGTCGCCCCGGGTTTACCAAACCTTTCCAAATGGACCTGGTGACAAATACCGTTCCCCGGACGTGAAAAATAAATACCGTGCTTCCTGGCAACCGTCTGAAGATATTTATGGTCATCGGCGTTTTCAAAACCCTGCTGAAGAGTATTGTGATCGACGTAACTTACCGATATATCGGTCTTTACCCTCCCGATCTTCATAGCCTCAAACTGAAGATACGCCATGGTACCTGTCGCATCCTGCGTCAAGGTCTGGTCTATATTAACACCGATTTCTTCACCGGGGACAAGCTCACCTTCGACAAGATGTGCCCTTAGAATTTTTTCAGTAATAGTTCCTTTCACGTAAAAACTCCTTTGTTGGTCTTTACTTCAAGATCTTCTTTATAACTTCCTTCAGCGCGTCGTTATCGATCGGCTTACCGAGTAAAGCATCCGCCTTATCCCGTATCTCAGGCGAAACCCTGGAGGGGTCATCATGGTAGATCGAGAATAATACTACCGGAAGGTCCTGATCCATTTCTTTCAATATCTCTAATACCTGCCCACCGTCCATCCCGGGCATCAAGAAATCCGTTATAACCAGGTCAAATTCAGATTCTTTGGCCCTGGCGATACCTTCCTCGCCGGTATTAACGGTTATTATTTCATATTCTCCGCTTTTTTCAAGATTTGCTTTTACCAATATACAAAAATCTTTCTCATCATCTATGATCAATATTTTCTTCTTGCCGCCCATATGGCCCCCCTTCTTTTATCCGATATTGTATCCCCATAAGCCCAAACCTTCAAGGATTTATTGCGGAACCCACGTCCCGCCACCCTGACTCGCAGGAGTGGCCTCCGGACGCGAACATAGGGACACTTTGCCGCGCCGAACACAAAGCCGCGCTTTATAAAAATTGACTTAACGTCCGGAGAACACTATACTTGTTCTGTGTGTAGGGCCGTATTGCGATACGCCCCTACGATCGTTAGTTATACGGACCTAAACATGATAAGTAAAAATTTAAAAGCATTGGTAATACTTTTGATATTGCTCCCCACCCTCTCATCCTGCGACAATACCAAAAATGAAGACAACCAACTCACAAGAGAAGAAAAGCTCAAACGACCTACTCCTCTCTACGAAGAAACAGACGAGGTAAACCGGATCCGCGACCAGGTAATGCGCAACATACCCGAAGAATAACGATAACCAATTCCACGCCGGGTGTGGCATATCCGGTGTGGAATTGGTTATCGCAGGGCGCTTATGAGGTCTGAGTACTGGTCGGTCCAGGGACGACGGGTTTTTGAGGAATCCGGAAGGAATGCCCAGCCGTAATTTATAATGAGGGTTTGATGTTTTTTATTATCCCTGGTAAGCGCCATCCATACGGTGAGATCAGCGTCAGGATGCACTTTTCCTTCGTTGGTCTTATCGCACGCGTACAGGCCCAGTTTATCTGCCGCAGTGTAAATAACAGGTGCTAAATTCAAAGCCCTATTGGAAATGCGCATTAAAAGAACACCGTTCGATCTTAATACCCTGAAATATTCTTCAATGGCTTCGACCGTCAGCAGATGCACCGGTATCGAGCCCGAGTTGAACGCGTCGATGATAAACAGATCATATGCATTCTCTTTTACGTCCTTGAGCGATACACGTCCATCGCCAAAAACAAATCTAAGATCCGCGCCACGGCCGCGGGCAATAGACAGATAACTGAAATTTTCTTCGGCTTCTTCCGTACGACTGTCGCGTTTTGGAGAACAGATGAGATACAGTATTAAGAGAACAACATACCCGGCCCACCATATATTCCCCTGCTGTTTCAAATTGAACATCGGCTCAACAAAAAACGGATATGTTAAGAGTGTCAACATCAACCCCATATTAGACGCGCTGTAAAGGTAATAGTTCAGTTCTCCGAAGCGAATACGTTCCTTCTCCCCTGTCATCTTGAGCGAGTGAGCCGCCTGCCGAAGGCAGGAAGGCGAACGAGTCGAAAGATCTTTTTTATCCATAATTTTTGATAATCA
>JAJRVD010000032.1 GCA_024277375.1 Candidatus Omnitrophota bacterium
AAAACCCATTTGCTGAAATTTTAGCTGCTCCTCCTAAAAAATAATCCGATGGTACAGCAGATTCTTCGACTCGGTCACTTCGTTCCCTCGCTCAGAATGACCGGTGTTGGGCTGATTCTCTGCGGAGAACTGAACTATTACTGGTAATTTCTATTTGTAAGCACCGAACACGCCCGTAGGAACGTTCTTATTCCTAACTTATGAGATATTTTTAGAAGTTTTCAAGAGTTCCCTTTATGGGCTTGCTCGATCCACTCTGGGAATTTGTGAGGTATCCATGCGCCGATGGTATCTTGATTGAGGCCAGCTGGTGTTGGGCCCCACTGATTTCTCAATCTAATACCAATGATTGGTTTACCCTGGCTGACACTCTCGGATATATGCCATTTTACCCAAGAGCTGCTTGACGTAGATTCTCCAAGAAGAACTACCGTAACAGATGCCGGACGTATGTATTCTTCTAATATTAACTTACATACAAAGAAAACATTTTCCTCGAATATCCTTTTGTACATCAGATGATTACGGAATTCAAAGTTTTCTTGAATTTGTGACAATCCCATAAATTCTTCCGCATGTTTAATGTCAATATGGCTAAAACTTACAAATATTCGTATTTTTTTCATAATATTATTAGAGTTCTCTTATTACCGGCACCGAATTGTGCCACTGAGCGATTAGCCATTTATTGTTTCTGTTTTCCATAACGGCAGTTATTCGTAGCGGTAAGTCCAGGGGCTCTCCCTGTATCGTTACTCGAACGGAACAGTCCGTTGTTACCCATGCCACGTTTCCCGCCATAGAAATCAAGGGTTCTTCTCCCCACTTCCAAGACAGATCATCAACGATATTGAAGTCCCTCTCGATTAGTTTTCTTAGTTGATTGGGACCTGTGCATTTCTCGTTCACATCCGTTCCAACAAAAGTCATATCTGGGTCCTGCGTAAGGAGCGACAAAACTCCTTTAATGTCTTTTTTTGAATACGCTTCAGTATACTTATTCAGAACATTAGTTATCGCCATCTCTGTTTTTGCACAAGCTCTCATTGCCCTCCTTCTCAAGTATAGGTTTTAAATGTAGCGTAGCTTTAGCACCTTTTTCGTTAAGGCTCCTTATGGTAATTAGCCCTTTGTGCATGTCAATGATGTTCTTTGTGATAGCGAGGCCGAGCCCTGTACCGCTACCCGGAGATTTAGTTGTGAAAAACGGAGCGAAGATCTTCTCCAGGTTTTCTTCAGAAATGCCGGCCCCGGTGTCCTCAATTTCAATTGTTAAAGCGCTATCGCCCACAGCAAAATGGTCGCTTCTGCGTTGTCCCACACGTCCGGCCGCAACTTTTAGATTTGTGATCGATGTTTTAACCGTAAGAGTCCCCTCTTTTCCCATTGCCTGTATCGCGTTCAAAAATAAGTTTACCAGTACTTGCTCAATTCGGTTTCTATCAATACGAGTTTTAGGAAGGTTCTCGCTATACTTCTTTGTAACTGAAATATTTTTCTTATTAAGCTGATTTTCTACCAGGGAAAGTGAAATGTCTAATAGCGCATTAATGTCTTCTTCTGTCATCTCCAGCTTAGAGCTGCGAGAAAAGTCTAAAAGGCCACTCACGATCTTATTGGATCGCTGCGCGTTTCTTTTTATAGACTTAAGGGTTTTTTTTATGTCTGCGTCACTCTGAGGAAGTTTTTCCTCAAGATAATCAACACTTTGTATTATTATGGCTAGCGGGTTTCGAAGATCATGTATTATCCCGCTTGCCATTTGTCCCATTGTTTCCATCTTTTCGGACTGAATGAGCTGGTCTTGCGTTTCTTTGATTTCGGCATATGCTTTTAGCGCAAGCTTTCGAGACTTTTCACATTCCTCCATTTTTAGCCGCAAATCAATCAGCAATCTTTTATTTTCTTGAATTAATTTGTATGCATGGACGGCTTTATGAATTGGATTTAATAAGTCCTCTAAATTGTCAAGAGGCTTCAACAGGTAGTCGGAGGCATTTAATTTTACCGCTTTCTTGGCACTTTCAAGGCTACCGTAACCGGTTAGAAAGATAACAGGGATTTCTGCATGAACGGCTCGTATTCGGGTAAGAAATTCAACGCCATCTATTCCCGGCAACTTAATGTCTGCAACTATAACGTCAACTGTATGGAATTGAATCTTCTCAAGCGCTTCTTCAGCAGTAAACGCGGTAATTACGTCGATCCCATACTTTTCAATGCGCTGGTTAAGAGAGGCATTAAAATCCTGATCGTCTTCTACTAATAGTAATGTGATAATATAATTGTTATTCACCCCTTCAGTATAATGACATATGGCTCCCCGTCAACGTGGTTTTAACATGTACAAAACATGCAGAAAAAATACATGGTAGAGTATTTCTGTGCCTAAGTGGTGGGCTAGTACTATATTCCTGATTTTGGAGAATGATTCTCTGAGTTTTTTATGACAGTAGCACTGATCGGCAGTATTATAGAAAAAGTGGTACCTCTTCCCTCTTTACTATGAATTTTAATGTCTCCGCCAAAACGCTTGATAATGTTGTAGCTTATGGAAAGTCCAAGCCCTGTACCCTTTCCGGGAGATTTGGTTGTAAAGAAAGGGTCGAAGATCTTATTATGGATTTCATTAGGTATACCGGAGCCTGTATCGGATATTTCAATATGTATGTTGCCTTTTTGTAGAAAAGTTTTTACGGTAATTTTACCATCCTGCTTTTCTATAGCGTCATTCGCATTGGCAAGTATATTAGTAAACACTTGTTGCAACTGCATTGAATCGGTTTCGATCTCAGGCAGATCCGGGGCAAGATCAGTAATTATACGTATTTTAGGTTTTATCATTTCCTGACGAGCCATTAATAAAGTGGTACCGATTAAATTATTCAAATTGATCTTAGTTAAATCCTTTGATTCTCTGGAAAAAGTAAGCAGATTGTTTACTATCTTTTTGCATCGCCCAGTCGCTCTCTCAGCTTGAAGTAATCGCTTGTTTATAGGGCTATCATCGGAAAGATCTTCAAGTACATCCTGCAAATAATTTCTTATCGCGCCCACCGGGTTATTGAGTTCGTGCGCCATGCCAGCTGCAAGTCTTCCTACTGATGCCATTTTTTCAGATTGGACCAACTGGTTCTGGCTCTTTTTTAGCTCATCCAAGGCATTCCTCAATTTCTTGGTTCTCAGCTCGACTTTTTCCTGTAGATCAACATTCATTTTTTCTATTGTCTCGATCGATTCCACCAAGTGATTGCTTTCTTCATCGTTAACCTCGCAGATCCCTTTTATAGCAATCTTGTAATCTTTTATCCGGCCAAGAAGAAAGCCTATAAGCGGTATTATAATTAACATGGACTTATTTAATGTTATCCAAGGGATTACTATTGCGAGAATAGTGATCCCCATCCCTATCAGTAAGCCACATAGACCGAATTTTAGATAAAGCCTGTTTGCCCAGGTAATTTGGTATACGCAAGAGTCGGCATCCTCAGCAGCACATTGTATTTCTTTAACCTTCGCCATAGGCAGATCCCATAAAGAAGGAATTGAAGCGAATATTCCCTGCATGTTAATACAGTTATTTTTATCTTGGGTATAGCCGGGAAGCATATTCAGAACCATTGTACATGAAGTGTTTTTCAACTCCAACATTTTCAGCTTTCCAACCTTGCTATATCGAGGCGTCAACTCCGCGATAAATTTGTACATTGTACCGGGAGTCCCAAGCCGTCTGGCAATGTTTGATAACGCACCAAAAGTTTCCTTTTTACAGGTATATGTGCCTGCAAAAAAAGGGACGCGTGGGTCCCCAGTGTACTCAACAAGCTTTCGAAGTAACCGACAAAAATAATCGAAACTGGTCCAATGATGTTGATTTTCAAGATAAGCAAGATTCATGTTTGTGCTGCCAACGAATTTTTTTAATTTGTCACGGCCGTATTTCTCTTCAAAATATATAAGAACACACTTTGCGGATCGGCAGTTGAGCTCTATCCGAGTATCTTAGGGACTTACTTTTGAGAGTGGATATATGTTTTTGTCTTGCAATTTATTTAACCTCTATAATAATTTTTTTGGGAGGTGTTTGAACGCTATCATGATGCTTAGCGTCTTCATCACACTTTTGTCCATTTTTTTTAAACACCCTTCTTGGGCCTGTTTCATCTTGTGGAGTCATCCCATCAAATGCTTTCGGAAGCACCTGGTTTAGCAACGGGTTTAGATGCTTCATGTACATAAACAAGGGCACAACCTCAGCGCCAAGATCTTTTTTTGGGATAATGGTAGTAAGTCCCATATGGATATTTTTCATGCCCCTGTTGATGCCAATCTCTACAATTTTATAAAGAAGGTTGAAGTAAACACAATATTCCATATTGTATTTGTAGTCTAGCCCGGAATAGATCGGGATTAGCGTTTCATCATCAAAAAGCAAAGCGGTAAACCCAATGGGTATCGCATTTTTCATCACCAAAATCGCGCCTGATCGGGATCCCAAATACTTATTTATATTTTTAAAAAAAGGCGCCCGCAACTTCTCACGACTATATTCCTTCGCGTTTTCATTGATGTTTATCCATAACTGTTCCATCTGATCGACGTATTCTGAAAAATCCTCTAAAACATGTATGGTAAGACCTCCCTCAGAAAATTTTCTCATGCGTTTGATTATCTTCCACTTGTAATGGCTACGCATGGAATCCAGATAGTCTGCGAAAGTCTTCCACCGTATCTCAATTGTAGTATTCGGCAGATTATGGATTCTTGAGTATCCCCGCCTAACCAAACTATCGAACAGACTCACAGCCTCCTCACCATAGAAATCACGAAATAGTATAGTGCCGATATGAAGTTCTTTTGCCAATTGCTCGGTTTTTCTGCAAAGTAGCTCCAGTATCTCTAGCCTGTTTGTGCCGTCACGAAATGATATTGTATTTCCCAATGCTACAGGAGTCCCGCATTCCAAAGAACGCAATACAAGAAAATTTTTCCATACTTTACGAAGACCGTCAATCATTTTTTTCAAAGGGCCCTGTGCGAACAAATCCAACTCTGTGCTGATGGTATATAAACATGTATGAGCGATTATCCTGTTATTATCGTACACAACAGGGTAATAATACCGGCCATTATTGATGCCGGAGTTTTCTATTGCCTCTAGGTACTGGTGCTTACAGATAATTCTATCATGGCTTACGATTGAATCCCAGTCTTTTTCATTGATTTCTGTAATGCTATTATGTATTTTGATTTTCATTTATCCTCCTACTGTTAGATGACACCAAATTCCTCCCCCACCTTCTTGAATACCGCCAGGGTCTCATCCATATCTTTACGGGTGTGTGTAGCCATAAGGCTAATTCGGAAACGAGCTTTCTTTTTAGGAACAGCCGGAAACGGAACGGCATTTGTATATATTCCCTTTTCGTATACCTTTTTGCTCATCTGTCGCAGTTTTATCTCATCGCCAATCGTGAGTACAATAATTGCGGATTCCGGCGGGGACGGATAAACATCATACCCCATGGCTTCTAAATTATCATGCATATAATGGATGTTTTTCCAAAGCTGTTCTATGCGCTGTGGCTCTTCCTCAATGACCTCCAATCCCGCAAGTACCGACGCCATTACTGCCGGTGTTGGAGCGGCTGAAAAAGCATAGGACCGGGCGAAATAGCGAAGATAATTTACCACTTCCTTAGTGGAGGCCACAAACCCCCCGGTAGCGCAAAGAGTTTTGCTGAAAGTTCCCATTACGATGTCTACTTTTCCTTTGAGATTGAAGTGATCAGTAGTTCCTCCCCCGTGGGAGCCTATTACGCCTGTCGCGTGCGCTTCGTCAACCATTACTTTCGCACCATATTTACCGGCAAGTTTTACGATTTCCGGCAGTCGTGCCAAATTGCCATCCATGCTGAAAATCCCATCTACTACGATCAGTTTTCCTCTAAAGGTTTTTTCACATTTTTTTAATACCCTCTCCAAGCTTTGCATGTCGTTATGTATATATGATTTGAATCTACCGCCTGCCATTTTACACCCGTCAATTATGCTAGCGTGGTCCAGCCTATCTATAATAATGACATCTCCGGGTCTTATAAGTCCTGAAATTGCTCCAACATTTGCAGAATAACCGGTGGAAAAAACGATTGCGTCCTCGCATCCTTTCATGTGAGCTATTTTTAATTCAAGTTTTCTTGTGAGATCCAGTGTTCCGCTAAGCATTGGCGCTGCTGAGACCCCTGTGCCATATTTCTCCATAGCCTCTACTGCCGCTTTTATTATCTTAGGATGAGTAGATATCCCTAGGTAGTTATTGGATGCCATCATAATCATTTCCCTCTCAGTTCCGGTAAGGTCATCAAATATAGCAACGCGGTTGCGACAAGCCTTTGTTAGAGGCCTTTGATGTTGGTAGGTTCCTCGAGATTTCCAATCCTTAATATATTTTAAGCAAAGGGTGGCCTTTGCGAATAAATTTTCCTCATCATGCTCCATAAAATCTGCTAAAGTATATTTGTCAGAATTTATCGTTTCAATACTTTTTAGTGGTTTATTGCTCATATTCCTCCTTTGGCCTAGAAGTTATAGGTAAGAGATCCTGAAAACCCCAACGCGAGATTTTCATCTTTTTCGTCTATCCCGGAAGCGGAACTTGCTTCGTTACTGTCAATGTTGTTGTCGATGATCCTCACTCTATAAAGGATCGTCTTGAAAGCACCATCAATTGTGAGTTGTTCTATTCGATATCCGTATCCGGTACAAAGAAAGTGCGTGTCGGTGTCCGATAAGCTGGGGCGACAGTTCTTTTCGTGAACCGCGTTTTCATTGAAAATATAACCGCGTCTCAGGTCTAAGTTATCGGAGAAGATGGAAAGGTTCTCATCAAGCTTGCAACCAACCCCATTCCTTTGAGGTATAGTATTCAGGAAAAGAGCCAAACCGTCAATATGGCTTAAATGGGCATAAAATGTGTATGTAAATTACATGGTGAGGTAGGTTGAGCGAGGTCATGCAAATAGGTCGCCAGGTTGATTCCCTGTTTGACGATATTCAGTTTTTTTCTGATATTATTGCGATGTCTTTCCGCAGTTTGAACTGAAATGGCTAAGAGCTTGGCTATTTCTTTGCTTGTGAGTCCGTTTTTTATCATTTTACATAGCTCAACTTCCCTGGGGGTTAACCTATAAGTGGTTGTTGTTAAATTTCTCCCAAAGGAAGACGTTATATCCTTTAGGTCGCTCTCTAAAAGGTCAACATAACGCATCTCTAAGGAACTTGCTTTTTTACGAAGTTTATCTAATGTAGGCAAAAGTAGCTTGTTTGTGTTAGCAAAGACATTATCCTCCATGCGTCTCTTTTCGGTCTCAAGCTGGCTAAAGAGCTCTCCTAACGCTATATTTTTCTGTTCTAGCTCCTTTTTCTGTTCTTGGAGTTCATCCAGAAGTTGTCGATTTCTTTTTACTAATTCATAATTGTTGACGGCTTTATAGACAGGATTTAACAGTTCTTCGATATTTTCAAGAGGTTTTAAGAGGTACTCTGTAGCATTTAACTCTACTGCTTTTTTTGCGGAATCCAGGCTGGCGTATCCGGTCATTAAAATAACGGGGATGCTATTATCTACCTCTCGTATTTTAGCCAGGAAAGTCATTCCATCCATACCTGGGAGTTTGATATCCGCTACAATTATTTGATAATCAGAGCTCTCGATGGCTACCAAAGCATTTTCAGCGGATAACACCGGTACAATATTAAAATTCCGTTTTGTAAGTCGGGTCACAAGCGCGTCACGAAAATCAGCATCGTCTTCAACTAGTAACATCCGGATTGGCTCATTTGAATTTAACATGGATAAAGCACCCCTTAGATCAACATGTAGCTTGCATGTATATTACAGTATAGGGGTTTTCACTCTATTTGTAAAACCATTTTTAAGACTGAGGGTTTTTAACCATCGATATGCTACGCAGCCTGTTCCAGCTGCAATATAGTCAATCGGTAGTATTCTGCGAGGTTATTTGACAGCGCTAAAGTCGGAGGCAGTTTTCTGATAAAGTCGAGCAAGAAGTCCATTGGGTTATCGCTTCCTTCTAAAGCAAAGTCTTTGTATGTCGTCAAACCAAATGGGACAATTTAGGCTAGTTTTTTAGTTGCGCTTTTAGCTCCTATTTTAATCATTTTACCGTTAAATCTCCTTCTTTCAAGTAAAGTTTTCTGTTTTAGTTCAGCACGTCGTTTTAAGATAGCTTCCCGGCGACCATAATACACATCATCCGGAGTTACGTTGCCAATTCCTTCGTGATATCTTCCTACGTTGTACCATTCGATAAAGGAACTTATCGCGACTTTTAGTTCTTCCGGAGTTTGCCATACATGCAGCAGTATTTTTGCTTTAACACTCTTATGATATCGCTCGATCTTACCGTTCGTCTGTGGATGGAAAGGCGCTGCAAATATATGCCCTACTCCCTTAGCTTCAAGATAATCTCCAAAATCTTTTGAGATCAAAGCCGGTCCGTTATCTGTGATAAGTCTTGGTTTTTTATCTCCGAGTTCGGTGATCTCAGCAAATTCACATGCTGCCTCAACAACATCGCTAAAATCATCCGCTGTCATGGATGTTTTTAGCTCCCATGACAATATCTTCTGAAATACTCCCCAATTTTTGGACCAGTAGTTAAGATGGAAAATGGTGTATAATGAACAAAACTACAGGAGGTTCAAAAATGGGAAGAACAAGGAAAAGCTTCAGCAAGGAGTTTAAAGCGAAGGTTGCGTTTGAGGCGCTTAAGGGAGACCAGACTATGGCGGAGTTGAGTAACAAATTCGGGGTAC
>JAJRVD010000033.1 GCA_024277375.1 Candidatus Omnitrophota bacterium
ATCAGAAGAAGGATTAAAATACAGGGATATTTTAAGAATCCGAGAAGTGGGGGTTATTGGGTGTATGGGATAATTCAATATATAGATACCGTAAAGCAACCAACAGGTGCGCCGTCTTCCCCCATGGGGGAAGAGATCAAAGAACTGGAACATGAAAGTGCCCAATTATCTTGACACTACTCTAAACACAAACCCCTTGACTTACCCCTTAACGCGCATATATAATACTCCTACCCATGAAGCGCATACAAAACCCGCATATGAAGATATTTCTTCTCTCTGTTTGTATTTTTACCTGTACTGTTGCCCAATTGCACGCGGCTTCTGTAAAAACAGCAGTGAAACCGGCTATGTCGGAATACCATATAGGTCCCGAAAATGTTTTATCAATAGATGTATATTACGGTAAAGACCGAAACCTTTCTCGTAAGGTGCGCGTTTCTTCCAAAGGAGCGATTAATTTTCCTTTGTTGGGCGAAGTCCCTGTAGCCGATCTTACGATACCCGAGATCGAAGGCAAATTAACCGCTATGCTGGAGCAAGACTATCTGGTAAACCCGCAGGTATCCGTCTTTATAGAGGAATACAGTACGGTTTCTATTTTAGGACAGGTCAACACCCCCGGCACTTATCCGATAAAAGGAAAACTTTCGTTGGTCGAGGCGATCTCAGCAGCCGGTGGTTTTACGAGTATCGCCGCTACCAACAGCGTAAGAGTAATACGAACCGCTATAGACGGATCCAAAGAAACTATTACGATAAGAGTGAATGACATAATAAACAAGGGCAAAGAAGAAAGCGATATCCAACTCGCCCCGGGCGACATAATTACCGTCCCCGAAAGTTTCTTCTAATCGTCATTTTAGTGAACAGACTGTGTCATAATGTAGGGGCTTGATTCATCAAGCCCGTTATATCGGGTTAGATGAATCGAACCCCTACGATATATTGTATGCGGTCATCCGCAAAACGAATGACGACACAGCCTGGAAAACGGGAATCTATAACAAGGAACAAATATGAACGAACAAAACCCATTCTTGGAGCAAGAGATCGACATCAGAGAATATTTCCGCGTTCTCGTCGAAAGAAAGTGGCTTATTATTTCTATTACCGTTATTTTGTGTACATTATCGTTGATCCGTTCGTATATGATGACGCCGGTTTATGAGTCGTCGACCAATATCATCATAAATAAAGAAGCTCCTCGGGTCACGGGCATCAAAAAGGTAACTTCTTCTAGACGATATCGGGATATGGAGTACTACAGGACACAGCACAAAATACTCAAAAGCCGTTCTTTGGCGGAGATGGTTAATAAAGCTCTTGGAGGATATGTACCGTGGAGCGAATGGCGCGTACGAAAAAAAGAAAATGAGAAACCATTGTCAGAGGAGTCCCGCGTAAAGGCTCTTCTGGAGCAAATCAAAATAAAACCCGTACCCAATACCCGGCTGGTAACGATAACAGCGGAAGATTCGAATCCCGAACGTGCCGCTGAAATCGCTGACCTGTGGGCTAAGAATTATATTTCATACGTTCTCGATGTGCAATTTAATGCTTCACAATATGCTTCCGGATGGCTTCAGTCCAAGATCGCAAGCGCAAAAGAAAAACTGGAAATAGCTGAGGCAACGCTACAGAATTATCGGAATGAGAACCAGATAGTAGTCGCAGGAGCGAAAAACTCAAGAAAAAGTATACTGGACCAGCTTCTGGAGAAAAGATCTGATCTTGAAATTGAGCTCTCGGAACAATTAGAATATTATAAAGAAAAGCACCCCGAGATCATCGGTATACGCTCAGAAATGGATTCGGTGGAACGGAAGATCATAGTGGAACGCGGCAAGGAGCTTTATGCTAAAGACAAGGAAATACAATACAATATTTTTAAGAGGGAAGTTGATACGAATAAAGAGATTTATAGAACGCTTTTGAAACGCATAGGTGAAACTGAAGTAATGGCAGGGCTCAAGACAACTAATATAAGGATAGTTGATGCGGCTACCATTCCTAAGGGGCCAATAAAACCAAATAAGAAAAAAGATCTCTTAATAGCTCTTTTGCTGGGATTTATGGCGGGCGGCGGTCTTGCTTTTTTAATTGAAGGACTTGACCAGAGCATAAAAACCCCGGATGACATTAAAAACCATATTCAATTACCTCCCTTAGCGTCAATCGCTGTGCCACATGAAGCGGAAGATAAAGAGGTCCAACCCGCGTTTATCAGTTTTAAAAAACCACGTTCCACCATATCGGAAGCTTATAGAAGCCTCAGGACAAGCATTATGTTCACGTCTGTCGAAAACAAAAGGAAGACGCTTCTTGTAACCAGTTCTGGCCCCCAAGAAGGTAAAACCACAACCGCGATAAACTTGGCTATTGTTATGGCAAAGGCAGGGGAGAGAACTATTCTCTTGGACGCGGACCTCAGGCAGCCGAAAATAGAGAAATATTTTGAGACAGAGATGGAGCACGGCATGACCGAAGTCTTGGCCGGGAGTGAAGACATAGATACGGTTCTCTATAAAACAGATATTCCGAACTTTGATCTTATAACCTGTGGGACCATTCCGCCGAACCCGTCAGAACTTTTGGGCTCAAAAAGAATGGACAAACTTATCGAAGAATTAGAAGAACGCTATGACAGGGTCATTATCGATACGCCTCCGGTGCTTGCGGTAACCGACGCTGTCGTCCTCTCAGGCAAGGTTGATGGTTCGATCATTGTTGTCAGGTCCGGTGAAACAAACCGTAACGCTCTCTTGAGAACAAAAGAGATAATGAGCACAATAAAACCGTCAGGCCTTATAGGTGTTGTACTTAATATGGTAGAGATGCAAAAAACAGGTGGTTACTACTATTACCACCACTACTACGGCAAATACGGTAAATACGGACATAAAGAAGAAAACAAAACTCCAGCCAAAGTAACGTAGGAGCGGTATCGCCCCGTTTCATATCCGCCTATTGACAATGACCGTTACATATGATATATTTTACGCATAATGCGTAACGCATAATGCGTAAAGACTCATGCAAAATGCTGTTTTTATTAATTAGACTGTGTCATAATGTAGGGGCTTGATTTATCAAGCCCGTTATATCGGGTTCGATGAATCGAACCCGATATAATATATTGTATGCGGCCATCCGCAAAACGAATTGCGACACAGTCCGAATGACGAAAGTTCCATTTTGCAGGATCCTTACAATGCGCAAAAAAGGAGACACAGTGAAAAACCCGTTTGTTTTCAGCAAAGAAGTAAGGGATAAGGATTTTTGTAACAGGAAAAAGGAGATCAAGGATCTTTTAGGCTTTGCGCGCAGTTCCCAAAACGTAATGATATTCTCACAAAGAAGGTTCGGGAAAACATCACTCGTCAAAGAAGTACTGAAAAGAGCGAGAAAAGAAGGGTTATTGACCGTATATGTTGATCTGTATGCTTCGCTATCAGAGGAACAACTGGTGAAGAGCTATTCTGAAGCTGTATCTAATTCGCTGTTAAGTAAGACGGAAAAAGCTTTTAAAAACGCGGGAAAATTATTTAAACAGTTACAGCCTGTATTAACGCATGATGACGAGGGTAAGCCTGTTTTTAAAGTTGATGTCGACCTGTCAAAAACAATTCCTTTGTTTGAGGATGTTATCGACTCAGTAAACCGCGCCGTCGAAAAAAAGAGAAAGAAGGCGGTGATAGTCTTTGATGAGTTCCAACAAATAGGACAGTTTAAAAACGACAGGGCAGAAAAGGTCTTGCGTACTCACATACAAAAGCATCAGAATATTTCTTACTTTTTCATGGGAAGCAAGAAACATCTGATCATTGATATGTTCAATAATACAAATAGGCCGTTTTACCGTCTGGCCGCCCCGTATCCGCTGAAGAAGATCAAAGAAGAGGAGTTGACCGCGTTTATCTCGAAAAAATTCAAAGATGAAGAGAGAAAAATCAATAAAGAAACAGCTGCTTCGATAGTGGGTATTTGTGAGAGTCATCCGTATTATGTGCAGTATTTATGCTATATTATCTGGGAAAACACGAAAACCGGAGAGATGATAGATAGCGATAAGGTCGCTGCCGGGATCAAGGTTCTGCTCGAATGGACATCTCCGACATATGAGGCGACATGGAGTTTGTTAACGACAAAACAGAAAAAGGTATTGGAAGCCATCGCTAAGATGTCGGAAGAAGAAAAAATGTTTTCGGCGGAACTGATAAGCAGGTTTGGATTAGGAACACCGTCATCTTTGCAACGTTCTTTAAAGAGTTTAATTGATAAAGATATTGTGGATAGAGAAAAAGACAAGTATACAATCATTGATCTATTCTTAAAGAGGTGGATAAACAAAAGATCATAATATTACAATCGGCATAGGGGACTGTCCCCGGACATTAAAATGAAAAAACTATCCCGTAATTCTCTGGAAGACTTTCTGCTGATCGGCCTACTACTATTTGCGCCTCTGGCCCTGGCCAGTGTACACATCTGGGCCTATTGCGTCATCGCGATAGTGGCGCTCATTATATTCAATCTTTATTTTCGAAACAATATTGATTCTTTAAAGCAAACATTCGGATTGTCCGTATCTATCGGTCTGTTCATATTTATCGGGGTAGTATGCCTATATATCGTGACGTTACCGGCACAAGTAGTAAAGATCCTTAGCCCCGACGCCTATAGATTAAGAGAGGGATATACCTTCGCTCGACCATCCTGGCAAACATTAAGTATCTATTCGCATAGTACAGTTCTGTATCTCATTAAACTCATAACCTATGCCATGGTATTCTTTGTTATCGTCTCTAAAATAGCGTTTACCAAAAATGGCGTTATCTCCGCGAACGGACTCTGTCACAATGTAAGGGCGCGATTTATCGCGCCCGATGTAATGGGTTCGATAAATCGAACCCCTACCGAAAGAGTCTCTCATGCCATCCCGAGCGAACGAAGTAATTTGTCATCCCGAGCGAGCGAAGCGAGTCGAGGGATCTATAAAAACAATGACATCTCTATTCTCCCACGCGTCCGCTCAACCTTCATTCTATTTGGCTCCTTAACCGCGGTCTTTTCATTGCTTTTTCATAGTTTTTCGGACTTCAATCTCCACATCCCGGCGAACGCCTTATACTTTACGGTTTTTCTTGCGCTAGTAACCGGACTGTCCGTTAAGCAAGACAGAGGTATGTTTAACTACAATTTTTTAAATAAGTTAGTAACTTCAATGATCACAATAAGTTTCATTGTCGCGGTATTTGGTATTATTTTCAAGCTAGGTGGAAACGGAAAAATATACTGGCTGATCGAAAAAGCCGGTGCTCATTTCGGACCGTACATAAATTATGATCACGCCGCCGGCTATCTTGAAATGTGCGCGTGTTTGGCCGTTTCGTGTTTTATGGCAAACATTATGACTTCTTCATTTCCGCATATCAAAAAGATCAAAGATAAGATAATCTGGTTTTCTTCCGAGGAAGCGAATAAAGCTCTGATATATTTATTCGTTTCTGTTGTTGTAACTGTCTCGTTGTTTTTGACCACTTCAAGGGGAGGGATCTTAAGTTTCGCGGTGGCGCTATTATCATTCTTCGCGTTCTATACTATTAGCGCCAGAAAAAAACGACGTAATCGTATTCTTATATCGGTGTTTTTAGTGATCTTGCTTATTTGTATAATGGCCATATGGATCGGTCCTGAGGAGACAATCGATAGATTTCACGCGCTTAACCGCATGATCAAATTTTTCATTAATGAACGCGCTATATTGAGCGAGTTACGACCATTTATATGGACAGATACCATAAACCTTATTAAAATGTATCCTTTCGCTGGAGCGGGACTCGGCACCTATGGGTATGTATTTCCCGCGTATCGAACATTTTCAATAAGTTACGGATTTCTGCGCTATGCTCACAATGATTATCTGCATTTCATATCAGAGATGGGCATGGTGGGCGGGGTGTTTCTTCTCGGGTTCTTCATCTGGTATTATCGTAAGTTCAGAGATTGTTTGAGAAGGCTGAAGAGATACTAGCATTTGGCCGGGGGGAAGGGGACTGTACCAAGCGGCAAAGCCTAGGGGACTGTACCAAGCGGCAAAGCCTAGGGGACTGCACCAAGCGGCAAAGCCTAGGGGACTGTCCCAAGTGAGGCCAAAGGCCGAACGCGTGGACTGTCCCCGGTTATCTGGGCCGACACGTTTTGTCATCCTGAGCGAGGCCCGGAGGGCCGAGTCGAAGGATCTCTAAAAATAACAATGAAAAATAAACACATAAAAACATTATTAACTGTATTCACGGTAATATTCGCCCTGAGGGTGGTGACGATCTTCGCCGCCGACCGGCTATACAGCATGAGCCTGGCCGCCGAAGTCGGCAAGATCGCGCCGGATAGGGCGGTAAGCATGCTTGACGCGGCAATAAAACTAGACTCCGCGAACGCCGAACTATATTACAAAAAGTACGAAATTTTAAATCGGGGGACTAAAAGCGACAAAAACGATGTACAGCGTACGATGTACGAGATACGGAAGCGTCAGCTTAACTTGCTAAAAAAAGCCATTAACTTTTGCCCCTCATGGCCTGCGTACCACTTGCGCTACGCTCTTACTTTAAAACGCATGGTTAAATACCCAAACGTTCAAACCCGTGAGCTTATTCTTTCGGAACTCAAAAAAGCGGTAGAGCTTAAACCGTTTAGTGAGTTGTATATGCGGATATATAAAAAATATGTGGAAAAATTAAAATGAAGAAAACGGCAAAAATATACATAGCCGGACACAACGGATTAGTAGGCACTTCTTTGGTACGAAAACTACAAGCAGAGGGGTATACCAATCTGGTTTTTCGGGATCACGAAGAACTTGATCTGAGAAGGCAGGGAAATGTCGAAAAATTCTTCCGGGAAGAAAGGCCGGAGTATGTGTTTTTAGCCGCTGCCAAAGTAGGTGGAATTTTAGCCAATAGCACATATAAGGCGGAATTTATATATGACAATGTCATGATATCGTCTAATGTGATCCATTCTTCTTATAGATATGGTGTAAAAAAACTGTTAAATCTAGGGTCAGCGTGTATATATCCCCGAGATACTACTCAGCCGATGAAAGAAGAATATCTTTTGACGGGGCCTTTGGAGTCAACAAATGAACCGTATGCAATCTCTAAAATCACTGCATTGAAACTATGTAAATATTATAACGAGCAGTATGGAACGAATTTTATTTCAGTTATGCCCGCTAACCTATATGGCCCGGGAGACAATTTCAATCTGAAAACCTCACATGTATTGGCAGCGTTCATCCGTAAATGTCACCTTGCAAGGTTATTGTCAGAAGAAAAATATGACGAGATAGTAAAAGACTTCCAAAGATTCAGGAATGGTCCGAACCTCGAATCACCTGTCATCCCGACCGAAGAGAGCGAAGCGAACGAAGCGGAGGGATCTAAAAACTTGGATCTCGAACAAATAAATAAACATTTATCCCGGTTGGGCATATCCGCAGACTCCGTTACACTTTGGGGGAGTGGTAAGCCATATCGGGAGTTTCTTTATGTGGATGATCTTGTTGACGCCGGTTTATTCGTGATGCGGAATTGTAGTCATCAAGAAATAGGAGAATTTATTAATATCGGTTCAGGAAACGACATAAAAATAAAAGATTTGTCGGAATTAGTTAAGAATGTAACAGGGTTTAACGGCGCGATTTTTTGGGACGATTCAAAACCCGACGGAATGCCGCGGCGGATATTAGATATTTTAAGAATTGAGGCACTGGGGTGGCAAGCTAAAGTAAGCCTGGAAGAGGGCATAAAGAAAACTTACGAGTGGTATATAAAAAAGCAATATTGATACTATGCGAAAACGCCAAATTCTTATAAACGCCGGTATGTCTGTAGTGCAGGTCGTGGTAACGAGTATTGTTGTTTTTGTGCTATACAGGTTTCTGCTAAAATCCATAGGTGTTGAGCAATTGGGTATTTGGTCCGTAGTTCTCGCGATAGTATCAATAGCTCAGATAATGGATCTTGGGTTTACCGGAAGTGTGGTCAAGTTTACAGCGAAACATCTTGCCCTGGGCGACGATGTAAGAACCTCTGAAGTGATCCAAACAGCTATTCTTACCGTCGGCGTATTCGCGGGATTGGTTTTATTGATCTTTTATCCTATCGTTAAACGAATCTTAGGAATTGTTCTTCCGCCTGAAGATCTTTCTTTGGCTTTTTCAATTTTAGGGTATACTTTTTTATCTGTTTGGTTTTTAATGATAATTCGTATACTTCAGGCGGGGTTTGACGGCATTCAACGTATGGAAGTACGAAGCATCAGCGTTATGGGAGCATCTTTATTGAACTTGTTCTTGTGCTTACAGTTTGTTCCAAAATATGGATTAAAGGGAGTAGTTTATGCGGTTTCCATTAGGAACTTTGTGTTATTGATCGTTAGTTGGGTTTTACTCAGAAAACATCTATCCTCTCTTCCGAGATTCCCTCATAAATGGAAAAGAAATATTTTGAAAGAAGTATTCGGATATAGCATGCATTTCCAGGTGATCAATATTACCGTCATGCTTTGTGACCCTGTTACAAAGGTCCTGTTGAGTAGGTTCGGAGGGCTCTCGATGACGGGATATTATGAAATGGCGAGTAAAGTAGTTCAACAGTTTCGAAGCCTGATTGTTTCCGCGAATAGAACATTGATCCCGGTTATCGCTGACCTGAAAGAAAGGATCTCGGAGAAAATAAGTTCTGTGTATTCCTATTCATATCAATTGTCTTTTTATTTGTCAGTATTTCTGTACTCTTGCGTGATAATAAGCACGCCATTTATATCCAAGCTGTGGATAGGGAATTATCAGAGTTCTTTTATGTGCTTTTTGGGGCTATTAGCTATTGGAAATTTTGTAAATACGTTAAATGCCCCCGCGTATTTCGCGAATCTAGGTTCCGGAAGAATTTCGAGAAATGTGATAAGCCATATAGTTACATCTGTCGCTAATGTTGTTTTAGGTGTTATATTGGGAGTGATCTATGGCGGTACGGGGGTGGTTGTGGCGTGGGTAATAGCACTAATGACCGGAAGCTCTGTAGTTTGTTTTATTTATTGCAGGGAGAACAATATCCCAATGAGTGAAGTATTGCCTAAAACAAGTTTCATTTATTTGTGTAAACGCCTGATAGGATAGATCTCTAATGAAATATTCCGGAAATGATTTGCCCAAAATAAGCATAATTACACCCTCGTATAATCAGGGGCAGTTTATAGAGGAGACCATTCTTTCCGTTATAGACCAGGATTATCCAAACGTAGAATATATCATAATGGACGGCGGATCTACCGATGATACCCTTAGCGTTATTGAGAAGTACACCGATAAAATAGCCTATTGGGAATCAAAGCAGGACAAAGGGCAAAGTCATGCGATCAACAAAGGATTTAAAATGGCTTCGGGTAAATATGTTGGATGGTTGAATTCCGATGATTATTTGGAGCCCGGGGTTTTGAAACATATTATTGCCGGGTTCCGGGATGAGAATATCGGGACTGTATGCGGCAGGATGAAAATCGTCGATGAAACCGGCAAAAAGTTGTCAGAAAGGTTTAATGAGGACGAGATAACATCAGAAAGATTGCTTAGCGGTGGTGTTCAGGTAAATCAGCCGGGAACATTCCATCGAAAAAATCTGTTAGAAAAGTACGGCTATCTGGATGAAGACCTGAATTACGTTATGGATTATGAATTATGGATCAGGCTGGGCAAACATTCAAAATTTAAGCAGACTGATGAGGTTATCGCTAATCACAGATTTCATGAGACTTCTAAAACGGTAGCGGAATTTATAAATTTTATTCCTGAGATAAAAAAAGTACGGAAAAAATATGGAGGCAAATTTTTTTGTAAAAGGACGCTTAGTATCGCCAGGGTAGAGCTATGGCATTGGGGGAGGAAGCTTTTTGGGCGGTAAAAAAAATATTTTGATCATAACGAGGTGGTTTCCTGATCTGACGGAACCTACTAAATGTGTATTTACACAGAACATAGTAGATCACCAGGCACAAAGTGAAAAATACGAGTTCACCGTTATTTCACCTATACCATATTGCCCGAAAATTATAGGTTTGCCGGGGCTTCGAAGATTCTCAAAATTTTCAAAGATAAACTATAAGGAAAACCGGGGAAATTATATGGTATTTAGGCCTAAGTATTTCAAGCTTCCGCATCCCATAATGAAAAAGGCCGAATGGTATACATACTTCAAGGCGGTTTTACGCGTAATAGAAAAAGAAAAAATAGGGTTTGATCTTATTCATAGTCATGGAGTGTTTCCCGATAGTTTTGTGGCCATGAAGGTCGGACAGTTCTTTAATGTCCCGACAATCGTACACTTGCATGAGACTTTTTTTGACGAGGAATATAGGGTCTATCATAGCGAAATCGATGAATTGGCTAAGCAAGCCCAGTGTGGCATTGCCGTGAGTGAATTCCAAAAGGGAATAGTAGGCTCAAAGTGCGATGATTTTTTTAATAAAACCCGTGTTGTTCATAACGGTGTGGACACGAACAAGTTCATCTACGGTTCTTGTGGTTCTGAGAAGAAAGAAAGGTTAATATTTATCGGGCATCTTATTGAGCGAAAAGGAGTCGATCTCCTGTTGAACGCTCTTAATATATTGAAAAACGAAATTGAATTTCATCTTGATATCTATGGTTCCGGGAAAGATGAAAAGTTGTATAAAAAGATGGTTGACGATCTGGATCTTTCACGTATTGTATCTTTTAAGGGTCTTATAAACAATGGTAAACTACCGAAGGTTCTTAGAGGATACTCGTTATTGGTAATGCCATCGCGATATGAAACGTTCGGGATCGTGCTTATAGAGGCCATGTCTTGCGGTGTTCCGGTAGTCGCGACGGACATAGAGCCGATAAGAGAGATCGTTTCAACGGATGAAGTGGGTGTGTTGTTCGCGCCGGAAAACCCGGCCTCTTTAGCTATGTCGATCAAGCAGGCTATGGATAAAAAGTGGGATCATCGAGAGATTCGAGAGCATGCCAAAAAGTTTTCGATAGATAACACAGTAAAAAACATTGAATAAATTTATGATAAGATCTTGTGATATTTACAAATTGAAAGAGAAATAATTATGTCAAAAAAAGTAGCAATGGTAGCGAATATGCTTACACCGTATCGTATCCCGCTATACAATCGTGTAAATGAAAGCATAGATGGAGAATTTAAGGTATTCTTACTCGCGGAGACTGAAAAACACACAAAATGGGATATCGATAGGGCCGAAATAACATTCAGCTATAAAGTTTTTAAAGGAATACATGTGGTTGTTCGTAAATATGAATTTTACCTGCATCTAAATGTGGGTGTATTCGCCGCTCTGCTAAGATATGATCCTGATGTTGTGATAATTTATGGGTATGCTGATCTTGGATGTTGGCAAACGTTTATTTACGCGAAACTGTTTAGGAAGAAATGTATACTACTAAATGCGAGTACCCTTGTTTCTTCAAGAATGCTAAAAGGTGTTATTGGACGGATAAAGCGTTATATCATTCAGAGTGTCGATGCTTGTATCGCTTATGGTCGAAGTGCGGGGGAGTATTTGCAATATTTTGGAGCAAAAACCGAGAATATTCATATAGGCTTAAATACTGTTGATATGGAATATTTTAAGAATGAAGTTTGTCAATATAGGGCAGACAATAGTTTTTTGAAGGAAAGAGAAAAATACCCGAAAATTTTATTATTGTATGTCGGTCAGTTGGTGCCGAGGAAAGGGACCGAGCAGATATTAAAAGCTTTAGACAGTTTGAATGATCCGGGAATCGGGCTTATTCTCGTGGGTAGCGGGCCCGAAGAGAAGAGTTTAAAGAGGTTTTGCGCTAAACAAGACATTGGAAATGTTTATTTTGAAGGATTTAAGCAAAAGGAAGACCTCCCCCGATATTACGCGCTTGCGGATATTTTTATACATTCATCCTTTAAGGAAGCATGGGGGTTAGTAGTGAATGAGGCTTTAGCAAGCGGGATATACACATTTTGCTCCAAATACGCCGGATCAGGACATGATCTTATAAAAAAAGGTTGGAATGGGGAACTGTTTGACCCCGGAGAAGTTGAGATACTGGCTGGCCGAATACGGTCTGTAGCTGATAATATTGATCCTATCAGGGAAAGGCGAGAAGATATCGCAAAGCAGAGTTGCTCTCAGGTCGGCATTGAACAGTACGCTCAAGCCTTTTTAAGCGCAATAGGCGGCGAACCTCAGGGGACAGCACCAACAAGCGACGAACCTCAGGGGACAGCACCAACAAGCGACGAACCTCAGGGGACAGCACCAACAAGCGACGAACCTCAGG
>JAJRVD010000034.1 GCA_024277375.1 Candidatus Omnitrophota bacterium
AACTTTTTGGGCGCGAATAAAAATAATCCCTCCAAAGAGACAGATTTCAGCAATATGGTGTTTATTTTAAAAATGCTGAACAAAATGAACAAGGGTGAGGATCTTAGCGGAGACATTAAAAGAATTGAAGACTTAGTACAATATCCTGCGTTCGAAGCCGAAGCGTCAATGCTCCGACTTCATTATTTGGTGAAAAGGGAACTAATTGGTACACCCGGTAACCCATCCCTGGCGGAAGCCAAAAAGACGTTTGAAGGGATTACAGCCCTGCAGAGTAGAAATAGTGCCTTTGGATTTGGAACGCAAATGACTTCTATAAGGAACGGATTGGAAGAGATAAGGCTAGCCGATGTAATTGATCTTGTTGAACGGAAAGAGGAAATGGTACGGAGAAAGGCTACCGAGAGAGAAGCTTTAAGGGCAAAACTCCAGAAAGAGTGGAGTTCTTTTCAGGAAGATTATAATAGAGGTGATAACTGGAAAAAATATTGGTTGGCAGCGTCGGATGGTTCGAAGATCGGAATTACCAATAATTTGCTGGGAGAAACCAATGTGGATGAACTTGTCGCCGAGTTGCAAGGTATTGTCGCTGAGTTTGTAGACAAAACAACAGGAATGTATGCCCGTATATCAAAGATGGGTTCTGATGAGTTTCAGTTCGGATTCTCGGAAGCTTTTGATGAATATACGATTGAAGAAACTATTGCGGCTCTTTTGCGGGAAGTCATCAAGGGGATCAATGCTAAGTATAAAACCGTTAGCAGTCCAGGTTGGCTCCCCCCAGAGCTTCGAAAAGAGATTTCTGATAAATTTGGGATAAAACAAGAACATATTTATTCTACCCGGTCCGAAAGACCAGGGATGAAACAAAGAGAATATACGAAAATTCTGTGTGATCCCGCGATGGGACAAGAAATTCAAAAATTTTTACAGGCTAAAAATTTCGCGGTTGAAGTGGAAAGCGTGAGAGTACCATATCTGATTACCGCAGTTGTAAAGGCGGGAGTCAAGCTTGATTTTGAATCCTCAATGGAAATCGCCGACGGTAATCAGGAAGCTCAAAAAGAGGTGGATGTCGTAACGGGAGAGGATAAAACAGAGATCTTAACTATAGACGGATACGCTGAGAAAAAGGAAAAAGAAGCTTTTAACCCGGCGATATCTGATAGTGGAATTCTTAACGCGGATACGCAAATAAAAGCTGTAAGGAGTACGGCTAAACTTAAATATGAAATTGATACTTTGACAGGAGCCTACAGGCCGTAACAGAAAGAAGACATTATTAGAGAATTGTTGGACAGTAAAGCTTCGGGAAGGCCGATACTTGGTACGCATATCATAAGGGGTCCGCCGGATGGTATGATTGTGGTGCGTGTAAGAAAAAACAAACCTATAGAAGTTATCAGGCTGGCACTTGGATATTTTATCACTGAGAACAGTAGTGATCTTCTTAAAACCAAGTTTATAGAAGCCATTGTCGGGAGTGGAAGGACTGATATAGTTGAGAGAAATATAGATAAGTTGCTGGGAAGAACAGATTTTAGCTTTAAGAGCGTTAATGGGGCCTTTGAACATAATGGAGGAGATGTGGTTATAAAGGTTATTGCCGCGGCAATATACGAAGTTGTCGGCGGAATTGCAGAAGAGGAAGATTTCACTCCAAGTATTGTAGATAAAATTGGTGATAAAATAAACGAAAAAATAAAGTTGAAAAACCTTCAAACAAATGAACATACGTTTGGAGTCAGCGTACAAGCGGCACGTATGACAGAAGAACAAAGCATCTCTGAAAATAATATAGCTGAAGACTTGCTAGCAAAAACAAAGAGTTTGATCAAAGCAAGAAATACCTTAAAGGCGGACATCAGCATAACAAACAATAACAATATTTTTAAGAATTACGAGGATTACGAAAAAGGTGGCTGGATGCAAGATATTGATAGAGAAATAGGAGATGCACAGCATATGGCTGCGATAGACGCAGGTCCGAAATTAAAGGCAAATGACGACCATCTTCTTGTGAAGCTGGAAGAGTTGGAAACAGGTATAGAGAAAAGACGTGAAATAGCCGAAAAAGCAATAGAAGTGCCGGCATGGGTGGCGACGTTCGGGCAGATGGGCCAGCCGCAGCAACTTCTAAATATGTATAGACCCGCCGCCATGAGACTTTCGCCGAAAGAGCTGGAGATCGACGCAGAAGACCTGGAAAATAAGCGTATGCGTCTTGTTGAGGCAGGAGGTCTAAGCGTTGTCACGGGTAAAGAAAAAACAGATCTTGTGTATGATGTAAATAAACTTTTACAATTGATGGGACAAGAGCAGCTGCGGATGGATGAAGAAAAAATCGCAATTAATGTAGTTAATGATTTTAATGATGAAATAACCGACGGCGAGAATGTAGCGGATGCCCTAAGTTATCTCCATGGAGATAACTTAGTCATTCTTGTAGATGAAACCAGGTGGAACAAAAAGCCGGAAAGTCAGATATTGACAGTGTTACACGAAATTTTAGAAAAGGGGCACGCTCACGAAGATGTTGTTAATATGATAAAAGATCTTTTAGAGGAAATCGCCCAAATTCAAGATGGCACAGTGGGGCTCAGGGAGAAATTGCTCGAAGATGTAGAGGTCAAAACAGTGAGAGAGGTTATGGAAGAATTGAGTGGATATGGTTTGGAAGAGCTAAAAACGATCTTCGGGATGTTACCGCAGTTAAAAGGTATGTCTGAGGTACAGGTCAATACGGTTCCGGAAGGAGAAAGAAAGTTATATGAATATGTCGGGGCGATGATAGAAACCAGGTTAACGGAAGAAATCTTAGACATATACAGGCCAGGTATAACAGTTGTAGCGATGCCGGTAGCGGCAGAGGATTGGCTTTACCAGGGCAGCGATTTAACAAATATAAAGAAAAGATTGAGTAGACAGCTTAGAAAAAGAGAAGTCGATCTAAAAATAATATTTTACAGGATCACAGAGGAAGGACAACTGGAAGAAGATGTAGATAAATTAGTTGATATTGTTGACAGTGAGAAGGGGTCAAAAGATAATGCCCGTGCGGTGGTATACACTACCGATGATAATGAGCAATATACCGAGATACATAACTCGATAAAAAAACGAATAGAAGAAAAAGGGTTAATAGTTAAAACGGAAGACACTGTAAAGAAGGCTCTTGTGCGTCGATTCGCGATGCTGGGGCTGGCATTAGCGGATGATAGTAAAAAATCAGACAAAGAAGTTATTGAAAGGGTGGTTTTAGATTATTTGCAATACGCGTGTGAGATGGATATAAACGCTTTGAAAGATGCTATTCTTGCGACAGATACATTCAAGACTGAAGTGTCCGATAGGGAGATCATAGAACAGCTCCTGTCCGGAGATATTGCTTTGAGGTCTATGTCCGAAGAGATCCAATCCCTCATGGAAGCCGACCGCGCAGTACAATTATCGGTATAATTATGACGCTAGGACCCAAATGTAACCCAAGCTTATGTATAGTAATAGTTCAGTTCTCCGCAGCGAATACGTTCCTTCTCCCCTGTCATCTTGAGCGAGTGAGCCGCCCGCCGAAGGCAGGAAGGCGAACGAGTCGAAAGATCTTTTTAAGGTTATATTTTTTGCAAATCTGAAATAATGTGATACACTTCCGACAAAAAGGAGTGTACCGATTGAGCAATTGTAAAGATT
>JAJRVD010000035.1 GCA_024277375.1 Candidatus Omnitrophota bacterium
CGATACTTAAACAACGAACCGAACTAAAAAAGAAAACTTTACGTGAAAGACGGAAATTTAACGGTAGAATGGTTAAAAAAGGAGCTGAAGTCGCAACTAAAAAACAGACCTGAATTCTCCCATTTGATTTGACGACATACATGTATACATCCTCGGTTCTCCGTTGTAAATATCCCTGCTTATAGCAATCGTCCAAAATATACAAAATTTAAAAACTTTGTAGAAAATAATTTTGAGAGTATAGATTCTTGGCCTTCCTGTAATATGCAAATTGGCGCCTTGCTAGTGGATGATAAAAACTTAAAAATTGATACCAATAAATGTATCGGATGTCTGTTATGCCTATCAAGTTCTACTAAATGGGATTCTTTAGAAAACGACCCTACTGCTATTTTGTCTGCAATAATCCCCGATTTTGAAACGCTAAAAAATGAAATAGAGTCAAAGGATATTTTCAATGGCAGCATTTTTAATCTTCCAATCTACGGAGGAAATAGAAACATAACAAGCTTTTCGGATTTCACATCAAAAAATGAAACTAAACATATCTCATTGTGGGCTTGTTCAATATTAAAGTTTCTTTCCAGTGATTTGAACGCAAGAATCGGAAAAGAAATAGATATATTAAAGATGGGCAACCCTAGGGATGGTAGATTAGATGTTTGTGTAATTTCTGAAGATAATATTATTATTTGTGAAGCAAAAACAACTTTAGATAGTTTATTATCAGAAAACAACTATAGACTACAGATACCAAGCTATACAAAAGAATGTTCTAGAATTTTAGAAAACTATAACACTGAAAACAAAACTAACAAAAAAGCTCAATTATATCTATTGGTAGGCGGCGAAGAAACTGACCTCTTCCCCCCTGATAGCCCTCTTTGCACCTCAATTGCCGGGAATAAAGGAACTCGGTTTTATAGGGATTTAATCAAATATGATATTAAGTTTATTTCTGCTAATGCCCTTTGGCTGATGATTCTAAGATCAGCTGTATTAAAGAAAAAACTGTGCTGGGATTTATTGTTTGAAAAGATATTTTCAGAAAACAGTTTAGGCCTGCTAACAGCGGGAATAGCAAAAACCACCGGCGCTAATACTTTTGTTTTAGATTCTGTTAAGCCTGGAGATTTAAAATCTTCTGAGACATCCTTCTCTTAGCTAGCTCAATATATTCAGGATTGATCTCATATCCCACAGCATTTCTGCCAAGTTCATTAGCCACTTTTATAGTAGTCCCACTACCAGCAAAAGGGTCTAAAACTACATCTCCCACAAAACTAAAAAGTTTTATAAGTCTCCTTGGAAGCTCTTCTGGAAAAGGAGCTGGATGTCCGATTTTCTTGGCTTTTTCTGGCTGCATTTCCCAGAAAGAATTAACTGCCCAATCCTGCCACTCCTTTGTTGAAATTTTGGATAATTCTTTAATTTTCTTTGAGACCTTTTCCCGTTTTCCCTTTTTCGAAAAAACCACAATCCATTCATAAGGAAAAGTAGAGAATATATTTGGGGGATACGGATACGATCCAAAAGAACTGAATCTTACTATTTTTCTTTTATCCCAAATAAACATAGCATGCGTAAACATCTCTTCTGTTGACTGCATAAAATTTTCGATATCGGTTATCATGAGTTTTGTAACTCTTCGTTGATATGGTGTTTCATTTCCAGATAGAAATAATGGCATAATATTAATACAAATTTTTCCATCAGGAGCCATTACTCTTACACATTCTTTCCATACTGTGTTTAGGTTCTCTAAATAGACGTCATAGTTACCTTTTTTTCCTATTTGATCCGAATGATTCTTGTCCTTATTGTACTCTTTCAAATCAAAATACGGAGGACTAGTAATCATTAGATTAACCGACCCATCCTTCAATTCAGACATGTTTTTAGAATCTTTACAATAAAATTTATACTGCACTTCTTCTATTCCTTGTTCTTTTTCCATATCGAGTTGTTCCCGTTTTTGTTTTATTGCTTTGCTAACTTGTGCTAATCTTTGTTCTTTTACCATGTTGACCTGTCCCATACTATTATTTGTTCTTTTCTTTCAGTTTTATTTATCTTATCCCAAATCTTACTAGCAGTACCACTATATTGTCTCTCTACAATATAGTTAGGTTTATGATCGCAAATATCTGAAAAGAATTCACCACCATTAATTACTTCTTTTCCTCGTTTCTTATCTCCTACAACAAAAATTATTAGAGCATCTTCTTTAGTAACTTTGACTAATTCATTAAAACATTTTCTCACATTATCTTCGTAACTGTCGAATTTCTGTATTAAATTATCCTTAATTTTACTCACATTATTATCAAAAATGTTATGTACAATTCTAGTGTAGTTGGATGTATAATCTAATCCATCAAAATAAGGTGGACTGGTATAAACAAAATCTACGCTATTTTCAGACACATAGTTTCCTATCTTTCTTGTATCTCCTAAAATCACCATTGATCCATCGCTTTCTGCTGGCGCATGGTGTTTTTTTAATTTCGCCAAAAACTTTTCATAAAAATTTACAGGGTTTTTTTCTTCTGCAATTTTTCCTATTTGCGTTGAACTCCATTTATATTGATTACAGCCTCTGGCTGCAAGACAAATTGCCCCTAAAAATGTTCCCTTTTCATAATCATCAAGTTCATCATAATGCGACAATAGGCTCATTACTTGCTTTGCTGTTTCTTCGTGAAAATATTTGAGAGCCTTTTCTGGCATCTTTTTTATCTGCTTCTCCTTCTTCGCTTGCATAATAATTTTATTAACTTTGAACAGACTTAAAGCAATCTCATTGTCACAAAATTTTGCCTTAGTAATTTGATGGGCAATCGGATTGCTATCAACCCCCACCACCTCCAACCCATGTTTTCGTGCTTCATAAACAATCGTACCAGACCCACAAAATGGATCTAACAAAAGACCTGTAGTTGGAAGTTGATCAATTATTTGCTTAGCATCTAATGCTGATATTTTGCCACGATAGGGATAAATGCCGTGAACTGATTTTGGATTCACAACAGATTCGAGTTTACGAAACTTTAGTTTTCTTCCTTTTTTTATAACAGTCATTTTCATACTATTCTCCGATCGGATTACAATTGTCATCATTATAAGTTAAATGCTAATAAATTGTAAGAAAAAACTTTTTAGAAAATATATGTTTAGAAGTTCCCCTACCATTTTGATCTTCCCACCTATATGCCAATCAGTGCTACGTTCTGGCGCAACCCGGGACTTATAGTCGTAAATGGTGAACTGCAAACCGTTAATTCTGCCAAACCATTCTGCTTGAATTTTTCCATCAAGAGATGAAGTAATCTGAGGATCACCAAACACCTCAACTAAATCGTCGTATGTCGTCCCTTTAGTCATATATCCTTGACAGCCAGTGCCGTCAGGCGATCCGGCACCCATCTGAACCTCTAAATCCAGTTCCATGTTAACTCTCATTTTTCACCTTCTTCGAACCCCAACCAGACTTCCATCTACTAACGGCACTGTCTACAACCCTTTGAATTTCATCATCTGTGACATTATCTTGTAAAACTTTCCCGAGTTCTTCCTTGTTTAATATTCGGAAGTTTTTAATGCCTCTCTCCTTAGCAACCAACATTAGTTCATTGCGACTCTTTTTTAGACTCTCCATAACACCCTCCTTTTTTTGTGGGAGTAGGCCATAGAGTTTAATAGTTGGCAAGTCATTTCTGCACTACAGCCTTAACAGCAAGTGGTATATCTTTTGCCTCTTTAATGATAACGGCTATCTCGTCTTTGGTCAGCTTTTTATCCGCAAAAGCTACTAGCACAGCATTCAATAGTTCGCTAATCTCTTTAAGCACCTTCAACGCTTTAGACAAGACAAACCACACCGCACCGATTCCGATACCTGCTGTTAAAATTTGCGGGATGTTTCCCAAAACATAATCCATAATTAACTTATTCATTTCGTACCTCCTCGTTTTTCTGTAAAAGCAAAATTTAATGCTTTAATTTCTTTTGCGGTCAATCCACAAACTTTCTTTATTTTTATAACCGCTGTTTTCAAATCGTTCCTTACCTGAACTTTTTTCTTCAGCTTCTTTAACTGTTTTTCTGTGATCAATCTTTTAACCATATTCTCCCCCTAATCCCACGCTAAACTTACACCGTGCAGTTTTACGTCTTTATTATTATGCGTCGTTACCTTATATCTAACATCGTTATCCGCTCCCTGCCCTGACACGTCCGCTATGGCGTGTAATATTCTTTTACCTGTATCATATGCTCCTTCTTCCTCAAGTGTTACTTCTTCCCAAGTCGATCCGTTATTACGTGAAACGTGCGCTTTTAAATCTGTATTAAGAGTGATGCTTTCTATGTCCTCTTCCTGAACAACTATGCGAACGGTATCTGGATTCTCTTCAGCAACAAACTGTGCGCTTTTAAGTTCCATATTTTCCGGCATGCCTTCGTCATATTCAGCTACTGGCGGAATAAATGGTGCTGTATGTCTTGCAATGCCTTTTGAAATTCTAAGTTCATCAATACATCCTTTTACTCCATATCTTCTTCCTGAATATGTCTCATTCCCGATCGTCACATCTGCCGATGACTGAATATCCATACTGCAAGTTCCAGAGTATATCAGCGATCCATTAATAAAAATATGTAACTGATTCGATCCTGTACCTGCCCGGCATACTTCAATGTGATACCATTCTCCAAAGATTATGGGTAAAGTTGTCGTATAATTTGTATCTACAACATACACCTGTATATAATTCGCTGACGTTTTACGAACCGTCCACGAAACGCCGCTACTATTGTAGTTGCTGACTATAAAGTGTTCTGTTGAAGTTTCTAAAGGTTTATACCAACAATCAATTGAAAAGTTTCCTGTACCAAACTGAAAATCAGATCCTCCGGGTATTGTTAAATAATCGCTATTCGAAAAACCTTTGTACACTCCGGACCCGAAAACCGATACCCAATCAAGTTTTGCTGTGCCTACACAAACTACGTTGCGAGCATTAGAACTATCATCAATTATTTGACGGTTGCGGCAATCTTCTGTGAATCGGCATACAACATCAGCATTGCGTGTTACGGTGTGTCCGGTATTTCCATTATCAACAAAAATATCTCCACTTGTATCGTCAGGGCTACCATCAAAATGCATGAGTAATTTTGTATTCACATCAGAAGTAAAAGCAACTACCGGCGGTATAAAGTTAGCTGTATACCTTGCTGTATTGGAAATTCGCAACCCCCTCATCCATCCCTTACAATTCGCTCCGCCTCCACCTACTTCTCCGATTTTCAGCAATAAAGTTCCTGTAATATTTTTGCTATTTGTTCCGGTCGCCGTAGTATTGCTTTGTTTCCCATCTATAAACATCCGTAGATTCCCGCTACTATCTCGACAAGTGGCAAAGTGATACCATGTGTTCGGTATTGGCGTAAACCCTAATCCTTGGTATTCCGTAGCGTTTAAATAAGTATGAAATCCTGAGGTTCCGCCTCCGTCATATATTGACATCCTGATTCCTGTGCCTGTTCCTCCGGAACCTATATCAACCATACACGTAGACCCGACCGCACCATCCCATTTAAAAAATCCTTCAACAGTAAAAGCTCCTGTTCCGAAATCCCAGTCTGCATGATCCGGTACGGAAAGCCAACAATCACTCGTACCGTCAAAATACGCACTACTTCCCAAAGGATTATTCGCCCCTGTTGGCGGATCAAAATTTAATAGCAACAAAGTATTCGAATCCGACACATACGGTAATGTAGGTGCTTCATTCGTTCTTACCGTATTTGAAATACGGAAATATTTTATCCAGCTGTATGTATGACTGTTTGCAATATTCTCACCGTACCTTAACGCTCCGATACCGACCTTTCCTGTCGGGGATACGGTTGTTGAAGTGGTATTTGATCCGACAAGTTCTTCGTTCAAATATATGCTGTAATCATTACCGTTCCTTACTATTCTTATGCGATACCATATATTTTGCGCCAAACTCAATCCTGATGCAGTGCAGAGTGAATATGTTCCGCCCCATACAATACTCGAACTGCTGACGCTTAATCCCAGATACGAGGAATCACTTGTATAATGCGTAAATGGATATCCTTGCGGAGTTTCATGAAATAAAATCTCGAACTCAACCGTATAGTTTGAATTCCAGCATGTCGGTGTCCAATCAACTTTTAAGTAATCTGAATCACCGTCAAAAAAACCGGCTGTTCTGTTTGTCCGGATTGGAAACACTGCACTATTATTGGTCGGGGTCATAGTTTGACCGCTATCTGATACATCTTTAAAACCGATCTCATCTGTATAAAACTCAAGCCATGCCAAATGTCCTTCATCAGCTGTTTGGATAGAAGAAAAACTGAACCTGTAATACCTGTAAGCTGTACTATTTGAAAAAGGAAAATATTTCCTTTCGCCCTGGCTCCAAGTAACCGACTGCGTATCAAGCGTATCCCAGTTCGTGCCGTCGTTTGATCCTTGAAAAGTCCATGCATTAAACGTTCTGGCATAATAGCTATCGTTCTCTGCGCCAAGACAGTATCCTTTCAAAACTTTTGCGTTACCACTTCCGAAATCATACTTTAGCGTCTGAGTTGCTCCCTGATGCGCCTGATCCCCCCAATAGGTTGTTGATTTTTTATCTAAAAGTTTATCGGTATCATATGAACTCGATACTGTAAGTGAGGATGAGAAATTACCTTGGTATAAAATCTCACCGGCACCATTAAAATGTGTTAAAAGTTTCACATAACTGTCCAGCCCCCCACCGCTTTTCTCGGGATAAACAACGCCATCTGCAATAGAGTAATGTGAACTTCCTCCCGCATCGATACCGGAACTGTCCTCAAATGAATCTACTATACCGTCTACCATACCGAACTTCGATAAACTCTCGTTGCTGGCTATCTTAAAAAACGCTAACATAATATTCGCTTCGATGCGATCCGCTATTTCGAGTTTGCTGTTAACATATTTGATTGTAAAATTATCTACTGAATCACTTAAATCGGTTTCCTTCGGAATCATGTACAACGGTCTTACATCTTGATATATGTATCCCTCATCCGAATTAGCGTCTTTATCCTCGTAGTTCACTATCTTTGTCATTGTTGTTTTACAATAAACCGTACATACCGCTATCGCCTCATCCGGCAAACTGCTCCATTTAGCTACCGGCGTAGCATCTTCATCGCCTGCACCCCATGAAAGGTTCCCGGCATTGTTTAAATACAGTATGTCTACTCTGGGATGTACCGTAGGCGCACTCAGCGAGGCTGAGCTTCCACCCTCAAAAACTACCGGTTCACCGTTACGGTGAATTTGATTGAAATAGTTCTCGATACTGCTTGCTGAAACTTTTACCGTCATATCCGGCGTATCCTGTGCTTTTGGTCTTAACGCCGAAACGTCTCCCTGAAATAATGCGCTTAATGCGTTTCTTATATCACTTGATACCGGCGACCCGCCCGATACCGGTTTTGTGCTTTCGTTACCTGTCGCTGGAAATATTGCTTTTGCCATAACATCACCTAATATCCTTTTGCGTAATAATTAATTTTCCCTGAAGTTTGTGCCATAGCGTTGGCCGGATCTTTTAATCTGACATTAAACTCGTCCGGTAAACCATCCTGATCAACTTCAACCACATATGCCGCTCCGGAACAAACTACAAGCAACCCTTTAACTTCAATAAAGTTGTCAAAACTGATAGTTGTCCATCCACTATCCGCAATGTTAATGTCCAACCCTTCCTGTGTTTTGTCATCAACATCGAATGTCACACCTAACTTGTACAGAGCAAGCATATAATTCTCATCATTACATTTTATGATTAGTTTGAATCTGAAATATCTGCCCGAATATCTTCCAGTAGAAAAACTTTCCCAATTATCGGGGTCTGCGTTCGTGTCTGAATATGCAATATAAATTTGTACGGAACCGCCCTGCTCATTAAATATTCCTGTCTGTATAGAAATATTAGATTCCAGTATCGCTCCGAGATTAGATACTTTTGAGATATATGTCGCTTCGGTTGTTTCAACCGGTTCATCACATTTGATACCTGCTTCATCCCACCAACTAGGCGCAGAATCCCATTCTTCTTGCGCTTTAATCTGAATACCTGTTCTGTAATAATCCTGTGAATACCCTTTCATCCAAACTCGTTCAGCTGATCCGGTTAAAACCCCTTCGCTTAGATTGTAGTCTTCTGACAAAACAATGTTTTGTTCAGGTACATCCGTTATATATAAATTAAATTGCGTCATATCATCTGAATAATTACCTGAAGTATCAACCGCCTTAATCGCATAATGTTTCTGTCCTGAACTTACCGTGAGAAGATCATACGATGAGCCGGTTATGTTTTCGGCTATCACTGTTCCTAAAGCCCAATCAGCATCAGCGAAAGGTAACTGTCTTAATTCGTATCCCCTTAAATCAGGGTCCGCAACTTCTGTCCATGAAAAATGCAAATAATCTCCCGCAAAAGAAACTGAGAAACCGCTGACATCTCCCGGTGGTGCGCTTTTACCTTCAAGTACAATGTCGTCTTGTGGACTATCTCCTATACTGTTCTGCCCGCCGATATCTGATATTGATACAACCGCTACTTTCACGCTATCGCCTTCCATTAAATCGCCCATTATCAAATATGTTGTGCCTGTACTTGTTCCCCTTAATGTCCAAGTTAATCCGCCATCTTTTGATGTAAACACTCTTGCTCCCGCAAAACTTTTTAGCTCATAACCTGATACATCCGGATTGTTCCACGATACGCCGATCGTACTTTCGACTGTGCCGTCACCCAGCACCTTGATCTCCTCATGTAACTTTAAATCAGATACGTCCGGGATATCTCCGGCAAATCCTGAATAGTTATTGCTAGGAATGACAACAGCAGAATCGTCATATACCGCTTCATCATATTCAATAGCTGTAATCGTAACTTCGTTTTTCGAGTCTCTCTGCATTGATAACGCTCTATACGGTTTAACTACTTTGTTATTTTCACCAAACGCATAGGTATCATACGCTTGCGGAGTTTCACTGAACGGCGTTGAGACCGAAACTTCAGAATATGTACCTTCACTATCCGATACTGTCCTCTCCTCGATAGTACCGTCAGCAAACTGTATCTGAATTTTGTAAGTTTTGCCTGCTGATATCGCAACATCTCTATCCAGTTTAATTAATGATACGGTTGAACCTGATAAAATCCTGCCTGAATATCCGTATTGCGGTAAATCGTGTGATATACCTATAACATCCGCACTCTGTATTGTCACAGCATCTATCCCGGCTTTAAAACGTACTGAACTATTAATTATTCTGCTACGGTTTAATATATGCCTGCCTTCCCTGAGCGCATATGATGTTCTTGTTGTTAAAAGTCTTATTGCCTGTTTGCGTACCGGATCACCGTTCGCTAAAGATGTCTCGTTTATTACCGATATCGTCTCATTTTTATAATCTTTGTCTTTATCCATGTACTGTATCTCAATAACGTTCGGCATATCTTTGCGGGATTTCCATTCTTGAATAAATGAGTTTTCCACGATAGATCCCATACCAAAGATTTGTACCATATTCTCAGGTTTATCTATTTTGACTTTTATCTTCCCTTCCGAGAAAAAAGCCATCCCTCTAAACACACCGACTATCTGATTAACTAAATCGAGTGCTCTTGATATGCCATCTATCACCGCATCTATCCTGAATCGTTTTTCGTAATAAGTCGTACCGTCACTATCCGTAACTTCTACTTTTTCTTCGCAGTAACGTGACATCTCTAAATACAAATCCTCATCGATATCATCACTCTCTATATAATCACCTAAACCGAAAATATTGTTCGTCAATAAATCCCGCATGCACCATACCGGGTTAGCGGAATATACATCCATATATGTTTCACCATCCCAACTGAGTACCGTATCATCTAATAACAGTTTGTACTCCTCTGCCACCGGATCCCAATAATAATCTTCCCAATTAACAACACTCTCTCCATTCTTAATCTCAGGAACTCTGATTTTCCTGCCTTTAACAACTGCTGTTATTGTTGGCATGCTTCCTGATATTTGATCCGTAGCAAGAAACCTGATACCCAGAAGTGCTGTGTTTGGATATATCAAATCATCTGTTGTGATTTCGTCCATACGTTGTAAATACATCTCGTTAATATGTTTCGCATTGTCTCCATCTGTGCTTGTTTTTGTTATGCGAATATCATATTGTCCGGCTGTAAGACCTTCGACTCTGTACACACGTTTCACCGCTGAACGAATCTCTCCTGTTATTTCTTCTTCATCCAACTCTGTCCATTCATTCGCCGTATGAAGTTTGTAATCTACTCGATATTTTGCCGTCTCTGAATAGATGCCTCCGCTACTGCCTTGTTCATACAATCCGTAAGGAAAGTTCAACTGTACTTCTACCGCTTCAACTTTCGTATCAGAAGTTGTGTATACATACGGAGTGTCATAAGTCAATTTTGCACCGATATCAAAACTCTGATGCAAATCTTCAAATGCGGGAATTATCTCCTGATCGTTTGAGCCGTATCGTTTATATATATTTACTCCATAAAAATTCTCCATTGGATTATCGTTTATTTTTATGCTATCAATACTTTCTATCTCACCGGCACATAAACCCAACAAAATATTGAGATAGTTTTTCTCCCCGTCATTCCATACGAACTGATTAATAATGTTCCCGCCACATCTATGTTCACCGTAGATTATAGGGATAGGAACACTCACGTCCGATAATGTGCGTATCCCATCCCACGCATATGTCGGTGAACTATCTTCAAAAGTATCTGTTCCGGTACTGCCAAAACTCGGCATTTTGGGTTTATTGCTTGCCTGTATCGCATAACTTATTCCCGCTATGGCGATCATGCCAATTAATGCGGCATTATTGGCTAGAAAAGAAAAGATGGCTATGACTGCGGCTCCGATACCCGCTTTGATCTCTGCAACTATCAATATTTCATCACCATTGGACACAAAAAGACTCTCATCATGTATCCTTTTCCCATTAAATATTATCCCGCATCCTTTAGCATCAAACCCTGAACGCTTTACACAATCAGATACAGTCATCCCCCCACGATAAGAAACTTTACGATGCTGTCGGTTTTTCTTTTCTAAAATATTAGGAATAAAAACAACTCTTATCATTCTGACATCCTCTTCAATCTATAAAACCCATATATTTTGTCTTTCCACGCTTTGCCGTTTAACCCGGAAACAACTGTTCCTGCCCGGCAAGTATGAATAAATTTGTTGCCACTAAGTACAATCCCTGCGTGATCACAGATCCCTTTCCGATTCCGGAACAACACTCCATCATAAGCCATAGATACATACACCTGTTCCCATTGCTTATGGTAATTTTCTATGAAGTAGTTATTACCAAAACAAGACCAATCAATAGAATAACTACCTTCAGCCAGGTCAAAAAGTTCATACCCCAAATCTTCATATACATTTTTCACTAACCCCCAGCAATCAAGTCCTGACATGTCACGCCCGCCATGTCGGTACGGTATTCCAACATATTTCTCTATAATTCTTTTTTCTGTTATCATCGTACATATATCCTTGATGTCGGTATTGAAGGAAACCCTCCAAACCGTAACGTATTGCCTAAACCACGACATCTCTGCAAAGTTTTATTACATTCTGTTTCGATCCCGGAATATCCGCATTCCCCGCTTTTAAATTTCCATGAACAATAGTTGCGGGAATATACTCTTCCGGGTAAATTAAGCGATAAGACATCAAATTTGCCGGTAAGTTCAAATACAGCGTCTTGCTGGTTCGCCTGATAACTGTCGATATAATAAACATCTTCCACATACGCATCCACATCATCCAACTTATCAGCAAAAACCATTTTGATGGTAACCTTGAGTCCTCTAAGATCGTATACCATTAAATATGACTGTATTAGTCTTGAAACATTCCCCAAGGTAACCTTAATTGTGTTTATACTTCCCTGTGCGTTATCTCCGATAAAATCGCATCTAACAGGGAACCTCGTATATGTCACACTGTCATAAGTAATATCTTCATCATAATCACAAAAATTAAGGTTCTCGCCTTCCGTTCCCGTATAATCATGTATTGTAAAAAGCAATACCGGTCTGTTTTCTTGTTTTGATTTTTCGCTTATAAATCCATCGCCTGAAGCTCTCACTATTTCACCTCCGTCAAAGAAAATGAACAGTCGTAAATGTCCGACGCTTTCTTTGTGAAAACAAAATTATCGCTGTCAAACCTTACTGAATACTCAACACTGTCGTTAGGGTTCTCCCAAGTAAAAGATTCATAACTGCCTTTACGTGCAAGAAAAACGATTTTATACTATTTATCTCCGCAGTGGTTCTATTATGAAACTGTAATGTCCATTTACGGATCGGCGTATTTCGTTTAGCCCGGCGCTGTTCTACTCCGTTTTCAAACTTCGTAACCAACGTCTCAAAGTCTACTTTTTCTTCAAAAACAAAATCCGGTATCGCATTTAATATTGCCACTTCTTCACCTCACTACGCATATTGCCTCAATGCTTTTCTAAAATTACCGTTTGTCTCCAAATCTTTTGCAACCGCATCAGATAATGTCCTACGATTCCGCCATACGTCCTGTGCGTCCCACGCCTGTATAACCTGATTAACATTGACGGTAATATGTGTGCCTAATGCGTTTTCCCCCTTATTAATAGCTCGTAAATTATCCGATCCTCCGATATTCCGCATACCTCGTCTGGATAATATCCCTTCTCCTGTTTGGGCTATTATCGGAACCTCATCCGGTGCTAATCCCTTATGAGCTTTGATAATGCCGCCGTTATGATATTTCTTAACGACACCACCGGAATGAAATAGTTGCCCTATCGGTATACCGAACAATGATCCTCCGGCTCCTGCCATTGCGCTGAACATCTTTATAAGCATTATCTTCGCAATAATGTTTGAGATCATCTGAAGCATCGCTCTTGAAAACTCAGCAAAGATATCTTTGACACTTTTCAATTCACCTGTAAAAACTTGAAAGAAAAACTGTGAAAATGCGTTCTGCATATTGCGTGCTGATTGCTTCGCAAACTCTTCCATAGCGTTAAATGAACTATTTACTTTTTTTGCCTGCTTCACTACCTGCCCCGCAACAGTTTTTAAAACTTCTGCCGTTCTGATCCCTGTATCTCTCACCTTAGCGAAAACAAGTTCATATTGCTCCATAGCCTTCTGTGCGCTCTCCATCGATACAAGCTCAAATGCCTGTCTATTTATATCCATACTCTCCGACAATCTTCGTATAGATTCACCGGCTTCTCTGTATGTTTCACCTAGCGTGCCGGGCAATTTGCTTAAGAGGTCATAAAATTTCTGCAAAGGAATAAGTAGTTTCTGGAAAACAACTATTCCTATCTCCATCAGCTTAAAAAATCCCGAATAGACCTGTTCCATAAATCCCTGGAACAAACCGAGTACATGCCATAATGCCTGTCCGACCTGTACAGAGAAATCAGCCCATCCTGCTTTCAATTTCTGCATCTTTTCAAGGTTTGTCATTGTTGATGTATCTATTTGCTTAAGGATTCTTTCTCCGGCTTCAAGTGTTGCGTTCAAAAAGGCTTGTTTTCTCTCCATCTCGGTCAAGTCTTTAGTAGACTTACCGATCGATTTTGCATACTTCGCATACGCCGTTCCCGCACTTACGATAATGCCTAAGTTATCCAGAATAAGTTTTGACTGTCTTCCAACTCCAATAGCGATACTTTCAAACATGAAACCAACATCTTTTCCGAACGCCCGAGCCGACGCTCTGGATATTTCCATCATCTTTGCTAATTTAGTCGGATCGATTCCCAAAATCATTGCCTGTGAGGCTTTACCCATAATTTCTGCAGTAGACATGGTCTCACCGGACATCTTGCGTAAATCTTTTATTATCTTTTCCGAACTCATTCCGAGAGATGATGCAAGATTCTCAAAAGCCATTTTCTGTTGCTCGACTTTTGCTCCAAGCTCCATCAAATCCCATGCTTTTCGGAGTGCCATTATCGAGGCTGTGATAGCCGCAGTTATCGCAAGCCAATTCTTTTTCCATGAATTAGCGAACCTCTGCAAATTGCCACGAATACCTTTCAGACGTTTACTTGCCTCGTCTTTTAGCCGTAAGATTATCGATAATTGTTTGTTCGTCACTTTCTGAACCGTTCCCTTTTTTTTACTCGTTCGTATTCAATGTTTTTTAACTCCCGCTCTATAATTTCCAAAGCGTCTAAAAACTTTGCCGGTTGAGATAACCACCCACCTTCATTTGGTAAATATCCTTCCCTGTAATATTTATACGCTTTTAAATATGTACCGCTTTGTTTTGTGATAATCTTGAAAGGACAACCTTTATAGGTTGCTCCATAAAGCTCCCACTCTTCCTGCCCGGGCTGTTCATATTCACAAAAGCCTTTATGACCTTTGAAGCACGCTTGGCAGTTCACCGATATCTCGCCCGCATGAACTGCCAGTATTAGTTTTTTGTTTCGTCCTCACTCAACTTTGATTCTTCCAAAATTACTTCTGCCAATTCCTGTCTTAATTGGTTCGGGAACATTGCAATTATTCTATCCGAAACAGATTCACGCATTTTCCCTGCGTATCTAACAGTATCGAAACTTAGCTTTAAAGGTTTACCTGACTGCGGATCAATAAAGTTATCTAATCCCTTTAATCCGAATTTAATCGCCTTAATCTGCCTTTTATTCCAATTAAGTCTTACATTAGCTTTCTCATCCGGATTAGATGAACTCATCTCATATAAACTACTTTCATCATCTATCTCCGCTCTCAGTACCGGATCCATAACCCCAATATGAAATATTGTAGGATTATCTTTATCCGGATCATGTTTTGACACATATTCTCTTGTAGAACTAATATCCACTCCTGTAAACATATCGCCTCCTAAAGTAAAAGTATTGCTATCTCGTCATCTCCCGGATCTATTGATCCGGTTATATCAAACCCAACTTGGGCTAACTGTATTCCATCCCTATCACCATCATCTATTTTGTTATACTCAATCGACGGCATATAAAATCTGAATTTATTGCCTTCTGTTTCTCCATATTCCAAGTCCATAGCTATTGATGTATTGTTAAACCACTTACCGAAAAAATCATGAGTTGCTACTGATACCATCTCCGGATTAAACGATCCTTGAGAATCTCTGCCAGTTATCATGTACGATAAAATTCCTTTAGAATCGCTAATTTTATCTTTTGCCGCTAGCGTATTCGCTATGTCTATTTCTACTTCTCCAACATTTAAGGATATATCGTCACATAACATCGTGGCATTTAGAAGTACCGGCGGAACCGTTTGATTAAATGACAAACCTGACAACAATGACACATCTGACACTCCTGCCTCAACACCCATAAAACTGAAATCCGCCGAAACAGGTTCACCTATTTTGAAATTAAACTTAATCGTTCCCCTGCACCCTTTGAGCAATTTTCTAACACCGTCTTCATATAAACCCATAGTAACTGACGGAACACTGTCACTAATCGGTTTTATTTCATGTCCGGCATTACTCGGAGCTGATCCGCTAGTCGCTGAAGCTCCCGAAGTCGAACCGGTAATTGTTTCACTATCTTCAAAGGTTCCACTTACTGCAACATAATACAGCGTGGTTGTACCGGTAGATGTTTCTATAACAACTCTGCCTTGCGCCCCTGATGTTCCTCCGACAATTGTCTCTCCGTGCTCAAAGGGTCCCGAAGTTATTGACCCAACAGTTATCTTTTCTAAATCGTTTATCGCAAAACCGCATGCTTTGATTATTTCTGCCCATTCCGGTTCGGTATCTACGGATCCAGAACCCTTCAATTCAAGGCTGAATTCCAATCCTGCCGATCTTTTACCGGTAAGTTTTCCCAGTTTGGTTAATGATGAACGTACTATATCTCTCTGATACATTTCCGGGTCATAGTTTGCTTTGGGATAAAACTTGACCTGTATCCCGGCATCAGATGCCGATAAAGTTTCTGCACTTCCTTCTACTGCTTCTTCTTTAACAGCTAATTGTCTTTTTCTTGTTAACATATTTGTCCTCCCTTTAATTCACCAATGTCGGATCTGTTCGTTTGTGCTGATAGTTTATTCCCAATTCAATGATTATTCCCGCATACTGTTGTCCCTCTGTTGTCTCAAAAACAGTTGTTCCTCTGACATTAGTATCTATTGCGTATCCGCCTCTCGTATAATCCGATAAAATCGCTTTTTTAATATCGCCCTGCAATCTATTAAGATACGTATCCGTCGCAATCCCATCTGTTTCGTTATCTATGAAAAATATATCTAAATACACCGTCATATCGCATTGAATATACGGTAGGGTTCTCCCTTTTTCTTCTTCATCGCCCGGGCTTAAAATAACTGCCGGCACATCTACCAAACTGTTTCCATGCATTGACCATCTCTGAACCGTATTTTCGTTAAAATCAAAATTGTAACCATTATCGGTTGTAATGTTTTCCAAAGATGTTTTAAGATTTTGTAATATTTTTTCTCTGACTGTTTCACTCATATTTTCCTCAATGCCTTATCTATAGATTTATTCAATATATTTATCCTGTAATTATCTAAACTTTCCCATGTCCGGTAAAATCCTAGTCTCGGTTTAATTCTTACCTGCCGTTTTAAAACATATAACGGTAACAATTTTCCGGTTCCTTTCCATACTTTAGTCAAAAATGTCTTGCCCTTAAATCTCATCGGCTTGACATTCTTAATCTCACCAGGTCTTTTGTATCTTTTTCTAAGTTTCCCTTTTCCTGTGAACATCTGAGAACGAGCTGACAATGGAATAGCTAACCGCCCGCCACTCTGATCTTTTACTATCCCGCCTTCTTCATGCAACCGTGCTATTTTTGAATTAGAATATACTTCCATTCCCATATCGTTAATTGATGTGCTGACTAAGGATGTACGCTTAAATGTTCCGAAAAGTCCATGTCCTGAAGCGCCACGTACACCGGGTTCGCCCTGAAGCCTTCGTTGCCTGAATCTTTTCAAGAAACCTTTCGTAATACGATCCATCCCATCCCCGAGTTCGATCTTTAACTGTCTCGGTGCTATTTTGATCGCCTTGTCCAGCTCTCTCATATTCACTTCAATATTTAATCTCATTACCAACCTACCAATAGATGAAACATCCCTTCATCCTGCGTAATAATATCTACGATCCTCGCTTTGCGTTCTATTCCTTCTGAGTCATTAATCGTTATTCTATCGTTCTGTTTATTGATTACTGTGACACTTATCTCCTCATCTTTGGGAATGTATACCTCAGCTTGGTTTTTTAGCGACCTGCCGTTATTCTCTCCCGCCACTTCAAGTTCTTTAAAAACAACTATCGCCTTTATGTCTTTTTCAGAACCGCCCGATATCGAATACTTTATTCCTTGCGCAAATTCATCTGTATTAAGAAATGTCTGTTTCATATCATCAGATAATTGTTCTTTAAAACTCATGCGGAAATTATCCTTTCAATCACAACCCCGGTTATATAAAAAACTAAACCTATGAGACCTCCGGCAACACACGTTACAGATATGAAATATACTGCCTGTTTGAATTTACCCGCCCACTCTGCACTATCCCTGACAACCGGAATAAACTCATCCATCTTCTCTCTGATCTCATATACTGTTTTAGATAAACCGTTATCTATCCGATCCTTTATATGCTTGATATCTCCTGAGAGTTCCGTAAACCTTATATCTGCTAACTGGATTTTTTCGTCATGCTCTTTAAGCTGTTTTTTTGCTTCTTTGCTATCTTTTTCCAGTGCGCCATGCTTCTCGTCACATAATTCTTTTGTCATATTTTTTCTGACCATAGCCTCTCCCCATTACAAATTGGGCAGGGGAATTAAACCCCTGCCCTTCCAGATCAGTCTACTTTCAAAAGATGACCAAAATATGAATCGATAATCTGTTCATCTACATGCTGTCTGACACGATAAACATCACTTCTAACATCTTCAGCACGATACTGCTCAACAACAGCGTTATCCGGGCTGTCAGCTTCCCATAAAAATGTTCTTCCTATCCCGGGCTGTGACAGATCTTGTCCATCATTCGCCACAATCGCCAAAAGAACATAATCATCACTCCAGATATCTCCGCTTACAAAAGTTTTCCCTTCTTTTGCAGTATTTTGGATAGCCTTACCTTCAAATATATGTTTCACACCAAACAAATCCGCTAATGCTGTTCTTACTTCAGCATCTGTCGGTCTGGACGTATATTTGATAAGATCAACTATCTCGGTATTGGCTTTTAAGCGTTCAATATTTGTTGAACTCATAATAAGCGCATTCGGTTTCATCCCGCAGTTAGAACGTACTTTGGATTTTGCTGTACGGATTTGGGATATAACTTTACTACCAACAGCATCCCAAGGCGCTGATCCCGATACATCCGTATACAAGGCTGATCCGGTAAAAGTGCTTGTGTTAAATAACGCACTCGCTATCCTTTTTTCCTGTGCCTGAAGAACTCTACGCATAGTGATTTTTGTCGTTATCAATTCCGCATCAAAATCACTTGCGTACATCTCCCTTTCGCTGTCGTCCAAGATCCCTTCCAAACCGTGTTCCTGACAGTTGTACGATTTATCCTTTGCGCTGAAACCATCACGATTGTAATTACCTCTCATAGCTCTTTTCGTGTCGGCATTACGTGTAAGACTTTCTCTTGTTATCGCAGGATATACCGATTTCTGTTTCTGCGTCCTGAATATCGGCATAACCGAAGTACCGATAAATTCTTTTTCCTGTTCCACATACTCTAAAAGAGCCGTACCCAAATCCATTCTCGGGGTCGCTCTCTGTCCTGAATATTCAATGCCCATTTTAGCCTCCTGTTTAACTAATTTTTATTACCGTTACAAAAACATCAAAACTCGCTTCAGCACTTGCTAAAACTTTCAAAGCTGAACCTGCATCCAATTCGTCCTGTTCAGCAACTATTGTTCCACCGGCAACAACAGCATCGTCCGCTGTTCCTTTCGCTTTGTTCGCCGTAATATCGTTAGGCGTACCCGCACCGTCCTGCAACTTTATATTTGATGCGGTAGTGTCTCTCGATATCAAATGCCAGTTTATAACTTTGCATTTAAACGGTAAGGACTCTACAATATCAACTGCCGTTGTAGCGTTTGTGATCCCTGTTTTAGCGAATAATACCGGAATAGCTCCATTAGCGTTCTCTGCTTCTACCGCTACACTGGCGCCGTCAATATCAGACGCTAAACCGTTATCAAGTACCCCTTCTATGATTTCGTCGTCTGCGCTTGCGAGTTCTAACGCTGTTCCGATAGAGTTCCCAACAGCAGTGTCCGCAACTTTACCGTCATCCGCTCCATATAATGTTGCCCCGACGGATAATGCTTCGCTTGCGGTTAGCTTGAATGTTCTGCCGGCATGTTTTAAAGCAACTGTTACGAAATCACCTGACACTACTTTTCCTGCGGTAATACCTATAAAATCGTCTCCCGCATCCGCATATTCAACCTGCGTACCGCTACCTGCGCTCAGTTTTACCCTGCGAAAAGCTTCTAAATCTTCGCCTGCGGTAAAAGCTTTCATTCCTAAATTTTCTTGTGACATTGTTTCCTCCTTTTTACGTTCTTTTCTCAGCAGTAGCTTTCAATGCATCTGTCATTGTTCCACCATGCTCTTGCTGGAATTGTTTTGCTTTTTCCAAATGACTCATCTTTTCCTTTGGCACATTTTCTTCATCGGGCCCGACCTGTGGAGCTGAAGATTGTTCAAGATCGTTTAATCTCTGTTGCTGAAAATTGATCCTTGCCTTATCTTCACTCAGTCCTTCCTCTATCACTGAGAGCGAAAGCTGATCCATACCGTCAAACTCTTCCGCTGACTTCACAATAGAAACTACCCTCTCTCTTTCCTGCTTAACACCGTGTTCAACACCTTGCTGAAAAACAGTATCAAACAACTCTTTGTGTTCGTTTTCTAACTTCTCAATTGTTATACTTTCCATTACTTTTTCCTCCTTATTTAACAATTTATTGTTTGTTGTATATCTATCTAAAAAAGCGATCGCTTTATCAACCGCTGATGTATCCGCAAGAAACTTGTCCAAAAATCCTGACATCTCTGCGGACGGTTTAACGCTATCTGAAAAGAATTCCGATCCGAATAATCCGTTATTTGCGGCAGGGTCATCGACCACGTCAACTGATAACAGTTTTGTAACACGAATAATTGGCGGTAATTCATTCCCGTTCTCGTCAAGCTCCTCTCTTTTCTCCGCATCCCAATGAATGACCATCGATGTTCCGAACATTGCGGGATCACTTTCCGCCAAATTGAGAATATATCCGCCTAAATCTCCGTCCGGGGTTTCAAATGCGGTTTTATCTATATGAAGATCAGCTCGCACAATATCTCCATCACGCCTGAATTTGTTCACCCGGCCGAGAAACGTTCCCAATGCGGTACTCGACATGTTCGGATGACCAAACCTTGATTTGATACCTGTTTTTGCCTTATTCCCGAAACTTACTACGTCGTCCAATGCTTTGTCGTCAAATTCGCCACGATCGTCTTTTGTTACACCTTTTGAAACAACAGCAAAACCGTAGATAATATTTTTATCTCTGTCGATTTTTATGTCACCGGCTCGTACAACATCTGTCCTGAATAAATTATTCCTCATCTTTTACTCCTGTATCTTTATCGTTAATATCTGTGCTGTCCGCATTTGGTTCTTCTGTGCTATCTGTATCTTTGCTTTCTCCAAGCTCAAGCCCGAGTTCTCGGATTTTTTCTTGTTCTCTTTTTCTTTGCTCAAAACATTCCTCCCAATCTTTCCCTTGTGACGAATATAAATCTGAATATGTAACAATCCCATTTTTCAGTCCCACTTCTGATGCTTTAGCTTCTTTTAGCGGGTCAACCCATTCCCATCCCGGCGCAACCCATGACGCATTTGTCCAATCTGTTCTTTGTTTGTAGAACGAAATGTTCCCCAACTCGCCTTTCAGATATGCTTCTTCCAAAACCATATCCCATACAGGCTGACATAATTTGCGTGCAAACCATTCTTGCCGGACTTTAAAATATCTTCGGGCTTCTAACAGTGCCGCTCTTGCCGATGAATAGTTCGTCTTACTGAAATCTTTTGCTACAAGTTCGTACGGCAATCCTAATGACGCTGAAATGGCTCTTAACATCCTCTCAACAAATGGTTCAAAAGTTGCAGATGGTCGTTGCGGATTAAACGAAGTAATGCTTTCTCCGGGTAATAAATGTTTAACCATCCCGGGTTCCAATGACTCTACATACTGCCCTTTCATGTTGCGGTCATATCCACTATTTAAATCCATTGATGCTTCTGATGTTATAAATAACGAGAAGCAAGCCGCTATTCTTGCCGACACAAGTTCAGCTTCCGCATATTCGCCTAAATCTTTGAAATAAGTAAGTACCGGAGCAAAAAACGGTACGCCATGTGTCTGACCGGATCGCTGTACCGGAAATAAATGAAATACGTTTTGTCTGCCGAACTCGTTTCTTGCGGGAATTTCCATGAACTCCCTGTCTCGTGATTTACTGAACCTATAATCTCCCGGATGTGTTTTTTGGATGTAGTAAGCAACCGGTTCTCCGTTTTCTCCGATCTTTACTCCTCCCCGTATAGATTTATCTCCTCGTTTATTCGGTGGAGTATCGAGCCTGTCCGCCTCAATGACCTGTAAAGCTAATGCGAAAGGTCTCCGTTTATCTTTAAGCATGGTAGGAATAATTATTGCTTCCCCATTCTCCAGTATTTGCCTATCTACCAATTGTTGTATTTCATAAAAGTCCATACGGTTGCCGGCATCAGCAAAAGGAATCCATTTCTTCCATGCCTGTTCGGCTTTTTTCTGATATTTCTTTGAAGCTTCATCACTTATCCCTAAAATCTCTTTATCTAATCTGCTTTGAGGCTTGATGCCCACTCCCACAACATTTGTCGTCATAGTTGAAGTTATTCCTGAAGCATGTGCATCGTTACGATTTAAGTCCCGGCTTCTTTCTCTAAGTGCTGAAAGATCAGGTATAATATTTTCGTCTGCCGACCCGCCTCCCGGTATCCACGATGATCTGAGTCTGTTTCTCGATGCTCCCTGATATGATCCGAATTTGTCTGATACTTTTATTGCGGATCTATACATCCGTCTTTTAAGTCCCGCTTTGGGCGAGAAAAAACCGACAACACCGTCTATCCCATTATTTATTTTTTCACTTAAACTCATACCGGTTCTCCAAATTCAACATATGTTGTTCGTGTATTGCCCGATGCTGTTTCCTGTCTCAATTTATCACGCAAAGACATCAGTTCACTTAAACTGATGTACTGCAAATTTCTGCCACCAATAGAATAGGACTGGACTGCTCCGCCTGTCATACGTGCGTTAATAGCATTCTCAACATTTTCTAACATCTCTTGTTTTGTCGGGGCGCTCATCCTATCTCCTGTTCCAGTTGCCAATAAAAAAACCCGACTCCCCCTTAGCTAAGGAATCGGGTTTTATATATTTTATTGGCTCAACGGTGATCAGCCGTTTTGCATTTATTAGTTTCTTATATCTATGATATACTATTCTGAAACTTATTCAATATGGTCAATACTATAAAATAGTACGGAGGGGTTTATGGCAACTATACAAGATTTTATAAATGATAGAAATAAATACAAAGTAGATCACACATACCAACGCCCCTCAGGCGCATGGTCTCTCTCCGACAACCAATGTTTGATTGATACAATCCTAAAAAATGAACCAATGCCCCTTTTTTTTCTAAACTACAAATCCAGTGAAAACATCTACTACATTGTCGATGGACAGCAACGATTAAACGCCATACGTCATTTCTATGACAACAAAATGAAATTGAACAAACGTTTCTCTGGCGAAAATTTACATGGAAAGACTTTTAACGCAGATAATCCTTTACCAGATGAGCTCAAGGAACAATTTCTTTCTTACACTTTAAGGTTTCACATCTTGAAAGACTACGATGATGAAAAGATTAGAATGATTTTTTCCCGCCTTCAAAGAGGAAAACCGCTTCAAGTTGGAGAACGCCTGAATGCTTTGCCGGGAACAATCGTTGAAAGAATGAGAGAAATAGCAAAACATCCTTTTATGAACAAATCTGTGGGAATATCAAAAGATCGTTACGGGAACTTTCCCGATGCGGCACGAATTCTATTTTATGAAAAATATGGCCCCAGCCAGTGTGGTTCAAATGAATTGTATAAATTTTTCGATGAATTCAGAACAATTGATAAAGAGTGCAAGGAATTTAAAAATGCACTATCTGTTTTAAACATTTTACAGGATTGCTTTCCGCCTACTCCGGGGAATTATAAGTATTTAGAAAAACATGCCTGGGTGCTTTCTGTTTACACCATGATACGAGAATTAAAAGTTTATTATTCGTTAATTGAACAAGAAGAAAATATTAGAAATTTTATCATCTCCTTTCATTCTTGCGTTTATAATGAGGATTTTCGAAGCTCCAACCCGAGCTATCAACGTTTTTACGACAATGTTCGAGGAGGTTGGTCAGAAAAAATTCTGAAATTAAGAACAAAAATTTTAATCGAAGAATTTTTAAAAGAATGCACAATTGCTGAGCTAGATGATAATCGTCAAATATCTGACGAAGAAAAACTACAAAAATATTCGAAAACCAAAAATTGTGAAAAATGCAACAAAGAGTTCAAGGACTTTAAAGAAGCTGAATACCATCATAAGGTTAGATACGCAGACGGCGGAAAATCAAGCATTGAAAACATAATGATACTGTGCAAAGAGTGTCATAAAATAGTTCACGGTAAAAATGATGTTTTTGTAAGAGAAGAAGATTACATGGAAAATAACGAGTAATCTTTAAACCTCAACACTCTTAAACTTCTTCCCGCATTCCTTGCATACATGATATCTTATCGGCGGTCTGGAAACATAACACCGTACCTCTTTGCTGTTGCATTTCGGACAGCGTATCGGGATAAATGGCACGCCATAGGCACAGTCGTCCTCTACAACCTCTTTTTTTACAGGTTCTGCTTTAATCCAGTTCTTGTTTCTTTTCAGCCAACGCCCGCCCATTATATCCACGATCCTTCCCGCTTACGAATCCATCCTGATCGGCTATGCTCCTCTTTAACGGTTTTGTGAGTTTTTCGTTCTTCCTTCCTCATGTTCAAAGCCCTGATAATGTCCGCACCTGCTAACGCATAAACTTCGGCATCTAAATAATGATTTGCACTGGTTGATCTCTTTTTCTGCCAAACTTCTTTTGCTTTACCGGTATTTCTGTTACGTACCAAGACTTTATGTTCTGCTGTAAACTGATTTAAATAGTCTTCTGACGGATCGTTAAATATATGCCACTTCACCGGATCTTTACTCGAAACTAATCTGCTAATTTTATCCTTGTACTGGCTCACGTTTAGGTTCCACAGAACAAGCCCATTTTTGATGACACTACCGGTTCGGGAATTTATATCTACTTTTGACGCACGATAAAATCTTCCGCTTGCTATTTCTTCCTGACCTTTAATAGCTTTTGTCCTGTCATGCCATCTCCTGCAAAAATGATACACTTCATCTGTCCGATACCCAGAATCAACACATGTCATATATACCGGCAAGACCTCAGATCCTGAGATTTTCCTGTAATCCGTGTTAAAAAGAATTTCAATAATATCTTCCCAATATTCGACTTGCCCACATCTAATAAGCCATGATTGTTCAGAATATCCCCATCCACGAATAACATAGTAAAAATGATCTTTTTGCACATCAACACCGGCTGTTAATACAACCACTCCGTCCGGCACAAACCCTTCGTCATAATCGCACACAAGTTGCCTAACCTTATCGACTGTTGTTTCTTCGATCTTTTCTTCCCATACTTCCGCTAACCACGAATTAACAAAATTCATGAGTAACTCTATGAAATCTTTGGATTTTAGGAACTCACACGCAATATCGCTCCAAGTAAGCCATGGCGAATATAATGAATTTATCCAAAATCCTCTGTGTTTACTTTTCGCCTTTTTATCTTTTGCTATCCATTTTCCGGCATTAAGCATATTCGGTTTTTGATAGTCTTTTATCTTTTTGCCGCACTCTGAACACTCATACCATGCAATCCGTTCGTTTTTGATTTTCTCTGCAGAGGTTTCTTTCTTATCCCATTTAATCTGACCGAATACCAAAACTTGATATTTTCCACAGTGCGGGCATGGTACATAAAATTTTCGTTTATCTGATTTCTCGTACTCTCTAAAAATATATCCATCACGTGTTGTGGGAGTTGAAACTTTGACCGTCTTTTTATTCCAGAATGTCTTTTGTCGTTCGGTCGCTAACTTAACCGGGTCTGCTTCTCTGCCTGAGAACTTCGGATACTTATCAATCTCATCTAAAAATAAGTACCGTATCGGGCGTGAAGCAAGATCCGCCGGGCTATTTGATCCCGCAAAATATAAAATCATTCTGTCTAATCGATACTCCAGTTTTGTCATATCATCCGAATTCGTCGGGATATACTGCACTAATGTTGGAGACCCTTCGATCATCGGCCGCACACGGTTATACGAAACACTCTTTGCGTCATTTTCTCTAGGCATAACCATAAGCGTGGGTCCCGGGTCTTGGTCTATTACATATCCAAGCATATTATACATTGCTTCCGTCTTACCAACCTGCGAAGATGCCATAACCGTTATTTCTTCTACACTGTTATCTGTGAATGCGTCCATAATCCCTCTTAAATACGGCGTACGTTCAGTTTTCCACCTACCCGGCTCTGCTGAACTTACAGGATTGAGATACCTGAAAGAATCCGCCCATTCGCTTGCCGTAATCTTTTCCGGTCGCTTCCATGCGTTTTTATGAATTTTCTTCCAGATCATTCTGTCTTGTATCAATGTCTTCATTCCTTACTCCCGCAAATTCGTCAATAATTTCACCAATCTCTTCATACAAAAGTGCTTCTATTTCTCTCGGTTCTTTCATTGCTAAAAGAGGTGCCATTCGTGTCGGTACAGCCAAAAACGCCCTTTTTACCGCAACAATCCGTGCAACCTCTCCTTTTTCTACTTCCTCTTTCGAAACTAATTCTTCCTGAGCTTTTTTGAGATCAATCTCAAGTAATGTTGCTTTATATTTTCTGATCTTAGCTTCCCAAAAAGCTTTCCCTGATTCGTCTGATGCTTTTTCTTTTTCTTCAACCCAAATACGGATTTGTTCCAGATCATAAAAACCGTCTTTGGTAACCGGCATACCTTCATTCCGCCATCTATAAATTGTCCGTTCAGAAACATCCATAACCTCTGCTACTTCTTCCGCTGATTTTACAACCGTATCGCTTTGAGGTTCTTTTTCAAATATTTCAAGTTCATTAATCTCCTTGTTGGATAATGGTTTTCCACTATGTATTTTTTCAATTAAATACAAATAACGTTTTGTGCGGGCTATCTCCGCTAATTTCTGTTTAGGTTTTTCTTCTGCCATTACGCTTTCCTCGCTTTCTTTCCGGTAAACTCTTCCCATCTTTTAACCGCTACATCTACAAAAAATGGTTCGAGTTCCATCGCAAATACTCGTCTGTTTAATCTTTCACCGGCAATGATCTGCGACCCTGATCCGCAAAACGGTTCATAACAAATATCGCCTACCTTTGTATGTACCCGCATAGGGATTGCAAAACATTCTGTTGGTTTTACAGTAGGATGTTCGGCGATCTTATTGCCTCGCTTCTTGCCTTCCCAATCAAGTTCCCAAAGATCGGTATAATATTCAGGGGTTCCCGGATCGCCTTGCTTTACAAAATCAACTGTCCAAACACTCCCGATTGATTTATCCTTAGGACGATACGGCGGTTTCTGCCCTTTTACCCAAAGAAGTAGACACGGTTCATGTCTCCATGAATAAAACGAGTATGTCAAAATAATGCAGGGTTTGACCCACACAATTTGCTGATGAACAAGAATATTTAATTCGTCACATACGTCTTCTATGTCACGTCTGCGTTTTGATGCGTGCCATAAATACATTGCAGTATTCGGTTTAATGAATTTCAAACCGACCGAATAAAAATCACGCATAAATGCTTTAGCATCGGGAATGTCAATCTCTTTATATACATCTGTCCAGTCTTTCCCACCATTCGGTCTGTCCTTGCCTGTATAATCAACGCAATACGGCGGATCCGTAGCGAACAAGTCTGCTTTATGCCCATCCATCAGCCGTGTGACATCTTCTTCTTTTGTACTGTCTCCGCATAATAATCGATGATTTCCGAGTATCCATAAATCTCCGGGTTTTGTAATAACGGTCTTTGGTTCTTCCGGAATGTCATCCGGTAAAGTATCTCCGGCACCTTGATTCTCGTTTTCCAATTCCCGCAACTCGTCACGTAATTCTTTAAGCCGAAGGTTGATATATGCGTCTCCATCTTCTGTTCTCAGTTTCTCGAGCAAGGGAATAAGTGCTTCGGTAAATGATCCGACTATCTCCTGTGAATTTAGAGTTACATTCATTGCCATCTCGCTGATCTCGTCTACATCAACCATAATCACTTTTACTTTTTTGATTCCTTCCGCCTGTAAAATCTTATACCGCTGATGACCCGATATGATCCGCATATTACGTTTGTTGACTACCAATAAATCCACCACACCAAACTTCTCCAGCGAATGACGGAGTCCGGCTAAAGCCTCTTCTGAAATCGATCTCGGGTTATATGGCGCCGGTTTTAGCTCTGACATACTGACATCGCAAATGTCAGTGTTTACATTAATCTTTCCCATAGTTTTTCTCCTTTTTGTCGTTTTTCCCGCACAAACAGGCGGGTTTTGCTTATTATTTGTTAATCTTCAAACCTCACTGACACTGACACGCCTTTTCATTTTTCACTATCACTGAGGAAATGCGCTTCGCCCGACCCTCACCGCAAGCCCCCATAGAAGGACCCGCATTTTTATAAATAGTTAAAATGTTACACATGCCGTTAATACTCCTGCTGATAACCAATAGATCGCATGGCGTACGTCTCCATGACTTACATACACAATACTTGCCAGTACATCTAAAACTATTAGCACTGTCGGAAATACTTTTTCCATCTCTTGTCTCTATCCTTTTTTCTTTGAATCTGTTTTTCTTTCTTCACCTGTCTTTTTCTCTGATCGGCTTCAACAACAATCGTTCCGTTAAACACCTCTACCGCATCAGAAACCGTACCCCAATATTCTTTCTCATCAGCTGTCATCTCAGCCCACAAATCATCCATGGGATTGACAACACGCTCCATGAATAAGTCCTTGTCTTTCTGTGTCGCTACGCCCTCGACCATTCGTTGATTCAACCAACGGTTCCCCTCAATGAATTTTGCGTAAATATGCTTGAATTTCTCGTGTTTATCCATATCAATACCCCGGTGGACTTTTTAAAACAAAACTCCACCGCTTAACTGCTTTATTCATAATGATTTGCGTAATCGGGTGGAGAAAGTGGAGAAATTCCCCTATTACCCCCATATGCGTATATGTGTATATTCTTTTTCTCGTATACGGGTTATAGGCGAAAAAGTACACTTTCTCCACCGGGTAATGGCTAAAACACCTTAACCCATTACATAGTAAAGACTTAGCACGGTGGACTTTTTTGCCTGCGGTGGACTTTTTAGAAGGGTCTTGCACTTTCATCCTCCTCATACTCCCGAACTTGAATGCCTTTCCAACAATATCTACCTTTATGTCGCCCTACTGTTCCTCTGATTTTCTCAAATCCATGCTTCTCCAGATAATCGTTAAAATCCTTCTTTTTCATAAAAAAATCAGAATTATCCTTAAATGTTTCGTACAAATCTGAAACTGAAACCATATACATCTCATTAAGATCGCAATATTCGTCCAGAAACGCTCCTACACCATCTTCTGCCGATTTATACTCCCGTGTTGCATCCATAACAATCTCCGGCGGTTTCATGCCCTCTGAGCGCATCCTCAATAACCCTCGTACAGCCCATGCCAAAATACCGGGCAATTCCGGAAGTAAAAATTTATCAGCAAAATTCTCTATTCTTTCTTCACCTTCAAATTTATGTTCAAACGGAATTAATCTGATACGTCGCCAGATACCGTCATCCGTTCCCCTGATTGTCGGCTTGTAGTTTGTTGAAAGAAAAATCTTACCAGTAGGTTTAAACTCGAAAAATTCCTGCCTTAAAAATCTCGCTGAAATAGGTTCTTCACTCGTTAATCTTTTGACCAGTGCCTCATCAAGAAGTTTGGATCGTTCAAGCTCCGATGAAATAATAAACCTTGCGCCTTTAAGCCGTGCAACATCATTGGGTATCTCACTGCCACGCTTTGCTACAAGCGTTGCTGTAGGCGTAATAGCGGCGTATCCGCCTAATATCTTGTAGATAGTCTCGACAAACGTAGATTTACCGTTTGCACCGTCACCATGCAGAATAAAGAAAATCTGTTGCGAAACATCTCCCGTAAGGCCGTAACCTACCGCCTTCTGGATAAACGCAATCAAGCTCTCATCACCCCGAAATATCGTATCCAAAAACTTAAGCCATTCCGGACATTTAGCATTCGTATCGTAAACCGTGTTGCATATTTTCGTTAAAAGCAAATCCGGACTATGAGGAATCAGTCGCCCTGTCTTTAAATTAATCACACCATTCTGACAGTTAAGCAAATACGGATCAGCATCAAAATCATCTGATCGGATAGACATCTTATCCCAACTCCGAGCGACACTCGCCATTGCCTTAAGTTTTGTCTCGTTACCTGATGATCTGATATGTTTAAGAAACGCTTTCTGTCCATCTTCATCCATATCGTGCAGATACAAATAAAACGTACTAACCGTCTCCCGAGCAAGCGAAGTAATTGAATGTACCTCATCAACAACCCACGCTTTACCATCCCATAAATGCCATCCACCAAGATTGTCACAGTTCCTTATACGCTCTCTATGCCTTCCTATCAGACACTTTGCATTCCATTCGTCATTCCATAAGCCTGACGGAATAGCGATCCCTGACTGCTTCTTAATCTTAAAACCATACTTCTCCTCAGAGACCCGAACAGTTCTCTTAAAAAGCTCTCCACGCAACATGCCCGGTTTCGCATCCGAACACTCAATAATCCCTTCAATCACAGCAATTAAAAGAAGGGTACCGCCACCTGAATCACATCTGAAACATTTCCAAACATTCTTCTCCGGATTAATAACAAGATTCGCACCTGTATTCGATCCGTGTACAGGATGCGTGCAGGTATACTGTCCTGAAGCCTGTTTAAGAGAAATGCCGTTCTTATCAAGAACCGTCATAATATCCATATCCTCAGGTCTAACACCACCAGACGATCCTTTATCATCCATCATAAATTCAGCTAACGGATCGAAGATTGCTTTCTGCGACAACTTAATAATCGGGATATCTAATGCGATCTGATATGCTGTTTTTGTATCCGGATGAATTGACCCCGAACCAACAACCTGCGAACCAAACGATATGATCTCCCCGAAATGTTCTTTCCCTTTTTTCAGTACAATCTTGCGTTTAATGTCATTACATAAAAAATAAAAATGATGCCCGCTCTTCGGCGTTTTAACCGTAAACGTCTTGGCAATATCCGCTCTAACAATTTCACCTATCCGTTTATGGTCAGCATCAATCACAATCAGCTCACCAACTCCACCCATAACACCGTAATTACAGCCTGAGCGAAGCCATTCTTCTATATCTCCGAACCGATACGGTTTCTTCTGCCATCCCTTCTCAAACGGTGCCTTGGAATATCTTTGCAGTTTTACAAACCCGAACCGATCCTCTCTTAATTGCTCCGGTAATTTCATATGTTTCGCTCCTATCGGTAAAACAAGGGTGGGGACACCATATCCCCACCCTCACATTTCTGTTAATACGGTCGTTCTTCTTCTGCGTCAGCACTGTTCTCATCATGCACCTGAATATCCTGTGCCTTTGACGATAAATCATTCCAGAGTTTTTCACATACAGCAAACTCCTCAGGCGCCGTATCACCTACCGGAACAACTTTAAGTACAGCATACGTACCGATATCGTTTGTCTCCATCTGTGAAGCAAGTTTGTACTTTCTCGAGAACATATCA